>JBGQIT010000394.1:0-2135 GCA_041498575.1 Gemmatimonadaceae bacterium | reverse complement strand
GGGCATCTCGATTCCCTCTCGCGCGGCCAGCTCGCGCGCGCTTTGCGCGGTGACGACTCCCTCCGCGACCGTTTCCTTATCCCTGAGAACATCATCCAGCTTTCTCCCCTTCCCCAGCTCGACCCCGACCGCCCGATTGCGGCTGAGAGAACCCGTGCACGTGAGCACGAGATCACCAAGACCGGCTAGCCCCGCAAACGTACTCTGCTGTGCGCCGAGCGCGGATCCCAGTCTCGTCATCTCGGCGAGACCCCGCGTCACGAGCGCGGCCCTGGCATTGAAGCCGAGTCCCAGGCCTTCGGCGATTCCGGTCGCCACGGCCATTACGTTTTTGAGTGCGCCTCCGAGCTCGACTCCGATCACATCCGTATGGGTGTAGGCTCGAAAGTACGCTGAGCTGAAAGCCCGCTGTGCCGTGGCGGCCGCCTCGTCCCCTTCAGAAGCTACAACCACCGCCGTTGGCTGGCCGCTGACCACCTCCACGGCGAAGCTGGGCCCGGACAAGGCGACGACGGTAGCGCCAGGAACCTCCTGCTCCGCAACCTCCGTCATGAGGCAGAGCGTCCCCTTCTCTATTCCCTTTGTAGCTACGACGAGTAGCGTTCCCCGCGGCAAGGAGCCCGCTGCCGACTTCACGATCCTTCGTAAGACGTGCGACGGAGTCGCGAGCGTGACCAGCTCGGCTCCATCTACTGCTCGACCGATATCGCCGACAGCTTCAAGCGATGGTGAGAGTGCGTGACCGGCGAGAAACCGCACGTTCTCATGCTTCTGGTTGATCGTCGCCACCACGTCGGGCTCATAGGCCCAGAGCTTGACTTCGTGCCCGTTGCGCGCCAGAAGATCCGCGAGTGCGGTGCCCCACGCACCGGCTCCGACCACCGCACAGCGCATCAGGTTTCGCTTTCCTTTTTCACGAACCGATGCTCCTCACCGCGACGCAGCCGTCCGATATTGGCGCGATGCGTCCAGAACACGAACGCCGCGATGATCACGCTCGCGATGAACACAGGTGATTGCGGCTCGCGGTACAAGGCCAGAATCGCGATCGGAAGTACCGCCGCACCGAGAAGAGAAGCGAGGCTGACGTATCTCGTGAAATAGAACGTTGCGATCCACACCACCTCGGCGACCAGCATCGGGACAAAAGCCAGCGCCAGGAACACACCACTCGCAGTAGCCACTCCCTTCCCTCCGCCCTTGCCGAGGAGGAAAATGGGCTTGACGTGACCGGCTATCGCCGCGATGCCGTACACGAGCGCCCACAATTCGGGCCTCAGCGTCTCGGTATACATCGGCAGGAGATAGACGGGAAGAAATCCTTTCAGAAGATCGGCGATGAATACGACGGCGCCGGTCTTCGCGCCTAGCACCCGAACGACGTTCGTTGCTCCGAGGTTCCCCGAACCGTGCTTCCGCAGGTCGATGCCGCGCAGTCTGCCGGCGATGTACGCCGACGGTATCGAGCCGGCCAGGTAGGAAATGATGACGCCGACAATCGGCGCCATTTACGCGGACTTCCGCCGCATGATGATCCGTAAAGGATTGCCGCGAAACCCCCACGCCTCCCGGAAGCCGTTGTGCAGGTATCGCACGTAGTGTTCCTGAACGAGATCGGGGTTGTTCCCGAATACCGCGATCACCGGCGGCGCGGTCTCGACCTGCGTTGCATAGTTCAACTTGATCTCGCGGCCGGCAGCCTGTGGCGGCTGGCGCCTGCCGACGATATCCGCGAGGGTGGTGTTCACCTGGGACGTTGTGATGCGCTTATGTCTCTCGAGGTCCACTTCCAGCAGCAGCTCGAGAATCTTGGTCACGCGCTGTCCGCTCAAGGCAGACGTGAACACGAATGGAACGAACTTGAGAAATGGCGCCTTCTCCTGCGCCTCCTTCTCGAACTTGGCGGCGGTATTGTTTTCCTTGTCCTTGAGATCCCACTTGTTCACCACGACGATCAGACCCCGGCCGCTCTCCCACGCCAGCGCCGCGATCTTCAGATCCTGGTTGTGCAGGCCTTCGACGGCATCGAGAACGAGAATGCAGATGTCTGATCGCTCGATCGCACGCCTGGTCCTGAGCGAGGAATAGAACTCGATTCCATCCTCCACCTTCGACTGGCGACGCAGTCCCGCGGT
>JBGQIT010000393.1:0-2137 GCA_041498575.1 Gemmatimonadaceae bacterium | reverse complement strand
GACGTTCCCGCGGGAGCAAATCCGAACATCATCAACCCAGCACAGGTGACGCTCAAGGAGGAGTAGGCTAGAGGCCGAGCAGCTTCTGCAGGCCGAAAGTGCAAACTCCGATCAACCCACCGAGTACGTAACCAGTGGTGATGATCAGATTGAGCTCGTTCTGAATCACGTTGCGCAGGATCTCCTCGACCCGGTCGACGCTGAATGCCATGACTTTGCGCTCGACCATCGCCTGGACGTCGAGCTTCTTGATCAGCTCGGGTAGCTGATCGTGTACCCACTCCCAGATCACGGGCGCAGACTGCGCCGCGAGCCTCCTCGGCGCCTCGGGGTCTTTCTTGGCTTCGACATCGCCGAGGATATCGGAGATCGGCTGCTGTAGATAGTGGAGAATAGCGTCGTGGATCGCCTTCGAGATCTCTTCCCTGATCTCGGGCTCCTCGAGCAGCCCCACGACCTGCTCGACGCCATCGTTTTCTATCGCGTCGAGCACCGTGTCGAACTTCTTCTCCGTCATCATCAGCTTCGCGAAAACCCGTTCGTGAAACCGCATGTCGTCGACGAAGCGGTTGAACATTGCGTGCAGGGCGGAGCGCAGCTTGACGCGGGTCGTCGGTTGGCCAAGGAATGCGCCGAGCTTTGTCATCGCTACCGGGAGATACGACGTCATCGCGCCTTCCAGTGCCGTTACCACCGCGGGTGGAACCTTGTCGATCAGTGGATCCCGCGAAGTGAGAATGGTCGTGATGACGTCTTCGAGCCGCGATTGAAACGCCGCCAGCAGCTCGGGCCGCTCGAGCTCGCGCTGTAGGTCTCCCGGCGTTAGCAGTCGCTCGCCGACGGTGCGCCCGAGGCTCTTCGCCAGGCGCGCCTGGTTCTTCGGGATCGCACCCTGGAATCCGAAGCGCTTTTGCTTCGGATTGAAGAGCATCCACACCGCAACGGTGTCGGATAACCCTCCCGCCATTGTTCCGACGAAGACGTGGATGCCGAACTGGACCCAGGAATTCTCGAGGTTCACCTACTTTGTGACTGCTCCTGCCGACTCCGACCGGTTGATCGACGCGGTAGTCGAATCCCCGACCGCATTCTTGGCCGCGACATCGCCGTGCGGCTCGGCGGAGTCAGCCAGGGTTCCCGGCGGCTTGGGGAGAAGCGCGAGGTGAATGATGTCGTCCATCGTCGAGACGAAGGTGAAGGTCATGCTGTTCACGACCTCGTCCGGAATTCCGCGCAAATCCTTCTCGTTTGCCTTGGGCAGAAGCACCTGCCTCAAGCCCGCGCGGTATGCCGCCATGACTTTCTCCTTTACGCCGCCGATCTCCAGCACCTTTCCGCGAAGGGTCATCTCGCCGGTGAGCGCGATGTCGCGACGAACTGGACGCCGGCTCAGCACACTCGCGATCGCGAGCGTCACCGCCGCGCCCGCGCTCGGCCCATCCTTTGGAATCGCGCCGGCGGGGAAGTGCACGTGCAGGTCGACCTCCTTGAACTCGACATCCTGGACGCCGAGCGTGTGCGCGCGCGACCGAACGTAGGAATACGCTGCATCGACCGATTCGCGCATCACATCACCGAGCTGTCCCGTGACGGTCAGGCGTCCCGTGCCCGGCATGCGTAGCGCTTCGATAACCATCAAATCGCCGCCAGTGGCGGTCCACGCCATTCCGGTTACCGCTCCAATCTCCGGCTCCTGCTCGGCGTCCTCCAGAGTGTAAGTCGGGTTTCCCAGGATCTCGTTCACCATCGGATTGTCGACTATCCACGCTCCCTCTTCGCCATCAGCCTTCTTGCGGGCGCGCTTCCGCATCAGCGCGGCGATGTTCCGCTCGAAATTGCGCAGGCCGGCCTCCCGCGAATAGCGACTCGAGATGAAGCCGAGGACTTCGTCGGTAAACTGAATGTCCTTGTCGGTGATGCCGTGCTCTTCGAGCAGACGCGGCAGCATGTACCGCCACGCAATCTCGACTTTTTCTTCCACCGTGTAGCCGAGCACGCGGATGACTTCCATCCGGTCGCGCAGCGGTGCGGGGATGTCGAAGAGGTTGTTCGCGGTGCAGATGAAGAGAATGCTCGAGAGGTCGAACGGCAGATTGAGGTAGTGATCGACGAAGTTCGAGTTTTGCGACGGATCGAG
>JBGQIT010000392.1:0-2258 GCA_041498575.1 Gemmatimonadaceae bacterium | reverse complement strand
CTACCGCGCCGCCGTGTTCAGCACATCGGCGCAGGGACGCGATCTCGCGCCGCGCGTGGCGGCTCGTCTCGGCGTCAGCGTCGTCACGGACGTTCTTTCCTTTGAGATAGAAGGCGACTCGATCGTCGTCCGGCATCCCATGAACATCGGGAAGGTCATCGCGACGATCGCGATTGCGGCCAAGCCTGCTATCATCGCGATGCGTCCAAACGTCATCGCGCCGGCTCAGAGCGCGAAGGCAGGCAAGGTGGAGAACGCGCAACCCTCGATCGATCCCGCGACCGCTCGCGTCAAGGTGATCGAGACTCGACAGGGTGGTGGCGGCAAGCTCGATCTCACCGAAGCGCCCGTCGTCATCGCGGGTGGACGTGGTCTCAGGGCGGCGGAGAATTTCAAGCTCGTCGAAGATCTCGCCTCGGCGTTCGGAAATGCGGCCGTCGGCGCCACGCGCGCGGTCACCGACGACGGTTGGCGGCCGCATAGCGACCAGATCGGACAGACTGGACGCCTGGTGAGTCCCGAGCTCTACATCGCCGTCGGAATATCCGGCGCGGTTCAGCACCTGGCGGGCATGCGCACGTCGAAGACCATCGTCGCCGTCAACAAGGACAAGGACGCACCGATCTTCAAGGTTGCGGACTACGGCATCGTCGGCGATGTGTTCGAAGTTATTCCTGCGCTCACGGCGGCGGTTCGCGAGGCGAAGAAACACCACTAATGCCCGACCGAGTCGGCAGAGTTCTTCCCAGCGCGCATCAGGCACCGCTCCCATTGGATCGGCTGATACTCACGGAGCGGCCCGACGCCGAAGCGGTTCCGATGGATGTTCTCTTCGTGGGCGGGGGCCCAGCGGGACTGGCCGGAGCGATCGCACTTGCCCGGCTGGTCAAGGCCGACAACGAAGCTGGCGGAGATCTGGGCGACGTCCAGATTGGCGTGCTCGAGAAAGCCGGTGCACTCGGCGAACATTCGCTCTCCGGCGCCGTCGTCAACCCAGTCGCGATGCGCGCGCTCTTCCCGGAGCTCAAGGACAAGGATTTCCCGTTTCGCGCGCCGGTAGGCGGGGAGCGGGTCTATTTCCTCACCGGAAGTCGCGCGGTGAGAATCCCGACGCCGCCGACGATGCAGAATCACGGCCACCAGATCGCGTCCCTCTGCGAGATCGTGCGCTGGCTCGGCGAAAAAGCGGAAGGCCTCGGCGTCAACATATTCACCGGCTTTCCGGCGGCATCGCTGTTCACGGAAGGCCAGCGTGTGACAGGAGTCAGAACCGCGCCCTCGGGCCTGGCGAGATCTGGTGATCCGGCAAGCGATTACTCTCCACCCACCGATATCACCGCGCAGATCACGGTGCTGGCGGAAGGAACGCGCGGCACTCTCGCGCAGGCGTATCTCGAGTGGCAGAAAGTAGCGTCCGACAACCCACAGATTTTCGCACTCGGCGTGAAGGAAATCTGGGAGACGCTCAAGCCGCTCGATGCGGTCGTGCACACACTCGGGTGGCCCGTTCCGAGGGATTGCTTCGGCGGCAGCTTCATGTATCCGCTGAGCCGGAATCTCGTCGCGCTCGGACTCGTCGTCGGGCTCGATTCCAGGCGCACGTCGGACGACGTGCACGAGATGCTGCAGCGGATGAAGCTGCACCCACTCTTCCGGGATTTGCTCGAGAGTGGCGAAATGGTCGAGTGGGGCGCGAAGACGATTCCCGAAGGTGGGTACTACGCGCTGCCCAAGCGTCGCCACGGCGACGGCCTCATGATCGTCGGCGATTCCGCCGGCTTCGTCGAGGTCGCGTCACTCAAGGGAATCCACTACGCGATGCAGTCCGGGATGTTCGCCGCCCGCGCGGCGTTCGATGCGCTGAAAAAGAAGGACACTTCGGCGGCATCGCTCAAGGACTACGACGCGATGGTGGATGGGAGCCTCATCGCAAAGGACCTCTACCGCCGCCGCAACATGCGTCTCGCATTTCAGGAGAGCAACTTCTACTTCGCTGGTTTCAAAGCCGGCTTGATGACGGTGACGGGTGGCGTGTTGCCTGGCGGGAAAATAGCGTCGCACGCCGACGCCGCCGTCCCGCGCGAAGTGACACCGCCGCAGCCTTTCGTGCCCGATGGAAAACTCACCTTCAGCAAGCTCGATGCTGTCTTCAAGTCGGGCAACGCGACGAGGGACGACGTCCCATCTCACCTCATCGTCGGGCCCGATATCACGCCCGAAGTTGCGGAGCTGTACACGCACATGTGTCCCGCCGGGGT
>JBGQIT010000391.1:0-2336 GCA_041498575.1 Gemmatimonadaceae bacterium | reverse complement strand
TGAAACTCACCTTCGCTGGTGAGAAGTCCTTCTCCCAAGACACGCTTGGCGCGCACGAGCGCGCGGCTCTTGATGAAGTTCTTCTGATTCGTGACGAGCACATCGCGGATCAGATCCGGATGGTTGAACAGGTAGATCCGTTCGTTGCCCACCTTGAAGAAGACGACGTCTCCGTATTTCTCTGCCGATTCCACCATGAACGGGAGCCGGCGGCGCGCGAACTGGATCAGCGTGTGACCGGGGAATCGCGAGCGAGGCCCGGGTGGGGCCCGTTCATCTGGATGTATGCGAGTCACCGCGACCGAGAGTGGCGTGATTCCATCCATCGTACCGTGGCACCGCTGATAATGGAGCTGAGGGCGATCGTGGCGGTCACATCGCTCGTCCAGTGCTGGTCTTCGTATACACGATCCCAGGCCATAAGTGCGACGAGACTGCTGCAAAGAGCAGTAACTGACCCCGATTGCGTCTGCATGGAGATTGCCTGCGCGATCGAGGTGATGTGCGCCACATGGGCGGAAGGAAACGAATGCCAGTCACCGTTACCGGTAAATGAACGAAAGCGATGAGAATTCCCCTCGACGTGTGGACGCTCCCGACCGACTACGGGCTTGAGTACCGACTCGACGAGGTCGGACGCAATGTACGCCGCGGCGGTGTTGAGCGTTCCGTTCGCAAGCGACTCATCGCGCGTCAGTAGCGCGCCGACATAGGTGAGCGCCATCCCCGGAACGAGAATGCGGGTGGTCCCAATGGGATTTACTGATTTCGCTAAATGATCGAGAGATCGACTGTGAGTGTGAAGAGCCCATTCACGCATCTCCGGGTCGAGCGCCGCAGCTGTCACGATCCCCACTGGTATGATCAATGCGCGCGCGGGTGAACTCTCGCGAGCGGGAAAAGGCACTGAATCTTTCTGGGCGGCCGCGGTGTTTGAGATCAGGAGCAGCTGACTGATCGCGACCACGACGACATTCGAGCGCATGAATCAGAGTAGAAGCTGGAGAGTTCGGCGGCAAGGAGCGTCCGCAAAGGTGAACTCGCCTTACAGGCCGTCCCGAACTGTGGACAGGCGCTCTTTGCTCATGGGCCTGATTGTCGTGCTGCTGGTTCCCGCGTTTGTGGCTCGAGCCCAAGCCGTAGCCTCCGCTGGTCTGGTGATGACGCCAGCCACCTTTTCGGTATTGAATCCGTCGATATTCGGCGATTACGGCGCCGTCGTTTTGGGCGGCAATTACGGTCAGCGCCCCGTCGCCAAGACATATCTGTTCTCGGCCAGCCTCAGCCACGTGAGGTTTCAGTTTGGCCGGACGACGTCGCCTTATTCGAGGTATGGCCTAAAGACCTTCATGACGAGTCTCGACTATGCGCGAGGGATTTCGTCGCGGGCAATCAACCCCTCGCTGGATCTGGTATCCGGTGTTCAGGGATCCGTTGGTTACGGCGTCATCAACTACTTGGATGGAACCGGCAACGAAGGTGTGAGCGCTGGCGCCATCATAGCCGCGGGTGCGCGGTTCTCGAATCGGTGGCTTCGCGTTACTCCCTATGTCGCGCCGGGCTACTTCTTCGCCCGCGAAGCCCTCGTGGGTTACGGTTGCGGGCAGGGGCTCCCTGATTGCCGGACAGACGCCGGCTTTCGATTCTCATTCGGTGGGGGAGTCCGTCTCGATTTGCTGGAACGTCTCTCGCTCGAAGCCGGCGTGAGAAAGACCCAGACACCCAACGCCAAAACACGACGGAGCTTCGGCCTGTCGTATCGGTTTGGAGATCTCGAGCGGCACGGTCTGCGAGATGCGGGCTCCTTCACGCTCGAGATGGACAACGATTTGTTTGCCAGCTACCGAGGTCTCCTCGATGAGGACTACACGTAAGGCTTTCACTTCACCTTCAATCGCCGGGAGTCGCCAGTTGCGTTGTCTCGTGTGCTCGATCGGCTCGAGAACTGTCCTGCCGCGGAGGGCTGCGTCACCCGTGCGACAATTCTCGTTGGTCAGGAGATTTACACTCCGCGCTACATCCCATCGCTCGCCGACGATGATCGGCCGTTCGCGGGATGGTTGTACGGCGGAGTGCAATCGAGCGCTGTGACTGATCGTGATCTCACGTCGGTAAGCATCAAGGCCGGAGTGACCGGGCCTCCGTCACTCGCTGAACAACTCCAGGTAACGTTTCATGAGATGTTCCCATCGGTCATGGTCCCCCCGGGTTGGAACGATCAACTCAAGTTCGAACCGGGTTTGATACTGACAGCATCCAGGAAGAATTTCACCGAGCTGCGCGCAGGACCTGCTTCGATAGGCTTGATCAAATCCGGCAGCGTGTCGCTCGGCAAT
>JBGQIT010000390.1:0-2359 GCA_041498575.1 Gemmatimonadaceae bacterium | reverse complement strand
GCCCTCGATGCGAAGGGCGCAGTGAATTTCGAGTACTCGTGCGCGGACGGGACGTTCGAGGTGGCGCTAACGCAGAATGGAAAGGTCGTCGCGCGAATTCAGCCGAAAGGCGCATTGACGAACGGAGCTAAGCCAAATGCGGGCCCGGCAAAGTCGGCGGCTCCTCAGGCAGCCTCGCCGACGCCAGTTGCGCAGGCCGCGGCAGCACCGCCGCGCGTCGAGGCCGCTCGCCCGGAAACCACGATCGTGAAACCGCCAGCCGTCGCCGCATCGGGCAACCGCGCGCTTGACAGGATCGAGACCCTTCTTCGAACGCTCGTGAGCAACGATGCGTCTGACCTGCACCTGCGTGCCGGCGCGCCGCCGATGCTGCGCGCCAGTGGGGAGATCGGCCCAATTCCCGGTGAGCCAGTGCTCACCTCGGACGACATCGATGTGATGTTGAACGCGGTGATGCTCGATCAGAACCGCGCCGAGTTCAAAGAAATAAACGACACTGACTTCGCACACGAGATTCCGGGCATCGCCCGCTTCCGCGGCAATGCGCTTCGGGACCGCAAGGGAACGGGCGCGGTATTTCGTGCCATCCCCGCGGCTGTCGTGACCGTCGAGCAGATGGGCATCTCCCAGGAAGTTCAGCGTCTTTGCCACCTGACGAAGGGGCTGGTCCTCGTGACCGGTCCCACGGGTTCCGGAAAATCGACGACGCTTTGCGCGCTCATCGACCTGATCAACCGCACCCGCTCGGATCACGTCATCACGATCGAGGATCCGATCGAGTTCGTACACGAGAGCAAGAAGTGTCTCATCACACAGCGCCATGTAGGTGTGCACACCTCGTCGTTCAGGCACGCGCTCCGCGCCGCGCTTCGCGAAGATCCGGATATCGTCCTCGTCGGTGAGCTTCGCGATCTGGAGACTGTGTCAATGGCAATCGAGACGGCCGAGACGGGACACCTCGTTTTCGGCACCGTCCATACGTCGACCGCGGTCAGCACCGTCGATCGCGTCATCGATCAGTTTCCACCGGACCGTCAGGCTCAGATCCGCGTCATGCTCTCCGAATCGCTCAAGGGAGTCATCTCGCAGGTTCTCTGCAAGAAGATCGGCGGCGGACGCGTCGCCGCGCGCGAGATCATGCTCTCGACGCCCTCGGTTTCCAACCTGATTCGTGAAGGCAAGACCTTCCAGCTGCCGTCGGTGCTTCAGACATCGCGCCGACTGGGAATGGTGACGATGAACGATGCCCTGATCGACCTCGTCGATTCCAAACAGGTCGAGCCGCAGGAAGCGTATCTCAAGGCGACCGACAAGGTCGGCATCCTCCACATGCTGAAGCAGCGCGGCAAGGACATCAGCTTCGCCGATACCGATGATGCCAAGGCCGCCGCCGCAGCAGCTGCCGACGCGCCGTCGAAACCGGCTGGTAAAGCGGGCGCCCACCGGTAGCGCTGTCGCTCCAACGTAGAAACGCCCTCCAACTTCGGAGGGCGTTTTTTCGGTGCGCGGAGACTTCCGCTATTCCACGACGTGCTGCGCTCCGCCTGAACCTTTCGTATGCCGTACCAGGACAAGGAGCGGGATGAGGGCGAGAATCAGGACGGCGCTGAGAACGTAGATCCGGCTGTACGCGATGACGCTGGCCTGGGCCATCAATTGGCCGTCGAGAATCTCGAGAGCTCGCGCGCGGGCGGTCCACGGATCCGCGCCTCTCGCGACGAGCGCACGCGTCAACATGTCCACCCTGCCGATCGTCGCGGCATCGCCAATCGAGATATGCTCGGCCAGAATCGCGCGGAATTGCGCCGTGTAGTGGGACAGCAGCGTGGCTATCGCCGCGATTCCAAGCGAGCCGCCCAACTGCCGAAAAAAGTTGTAGAGACCTGAGCCCTGGCCCAGCTCGCGTGGGCTCAGCTCCGCCAACGTAATGGTCGTGAGCGGAACGAACATCATTCCCAGCCCGATGCCGCGCATGATGAGTGACCAGAAGAAATCGGTGCTTCCACTCTCGCCGGTGATTCGCGAAAGCCTGATCATCGCGCCGGCAAACAGCAGCGCGCCAATCGTGATGAGGGCCCGCGCGTCGACTTTGTTGGTGAGTCTGCCGACGATCGCCATCGAAACCGCCGTCGCCAATGCACCGGGAACGAGGACTATTCCGGTTTGCTGCGCGGTCATTCTGAGATTGCCCTGCAGAAACACCGGCAACGTGAACACCGATGCGTAAAGACCGACACCCATCACGACCCCGAGCAGGGTCCCGACCCACATCTGCCGATGCCGCAGCACGCGGAAGTCGATCACCGGGTCGTCAACGGTCAACTCTCGCCAGACGAGCAGTATCCCGGTCACGATTCCG
>JBGQIT010000389.1:0-2390 GCA_041498575.1 Gemmatimonadaceae bacterium | reverse complement strand
TCGCTCGGGGTTGTTGATCGACCACTCGTGGAGCTGCCAGTACGAATCCGACGAATAGTCGGGAACGGGCGGACCGCCGCGCTCCTCCACGTACCGGAGGAACTCGGTCATGTTCGCCTGGATGACGCGCTCGGGCGAGGGTGTCCACAGCGCCTCGCTCATTTCTGCTTCAGGCTCTCAGCTCGTGGGAGGATTGAATTGCGCGTGCTGCCCCTGCAGCCACGACTTGTGGTACTCCTTGTCCTCGATCTCCAACGCCTGCTTTGCCACCTTGAGCGGGCGGAAGCTATCCATCATCACCGCCAGCTCGTCGGTGTATTTGGCGCCGATGCTCGCTTCCGCGCGCCCCGGGTGCGGACCGTGGGGAATTCCGTCCGGGTGATGCGTGATGCTCCCGAACTCTATTCCCTTGCGGCTCATGAATTCACTCGATGCGTAATAGAGCACCTCGTCGGAATCCACGTTGCTGTGATTGTACGGAGCGGGAACCGCTTCCGGATGGAAATCGTAAGGACGCGGACAGAACGAGCAGACGACGAATCCGTCTCCCTGAAAAGTCTGGTGCACGGGCGGCGGCTGGTGAACGCGGCCGACAATCGGCTCAAAATCGTTGATGTTGAACGCCCACGGGTAGAAGTACCCATCCCAGCCGACGACATCCAGAGGATGGTGGTCGAGCATGATCTCGTTGATCCCGTCGTACTGCTTTACGAGGATCGGGAAGTCTCCCATCTCGTCGATCGGCTCGACGAATGTCGGGCGCCGAATGTCGCGCTCCGAATAGGGCGCACCCTCGATCAACTGTCCGAATTCGTTGCGATAGCGCTTCGGCCACCGCACGTGTCCCCTGCTCTCGAAGATCAGGAGCTTTGGCTGCTGCTCGGCGTTCAGGTCGAAGCGATACCGGTGAAGAATGCCGCGATGGATGACGAGATAATCGCCTTCATGAAATGGCAGCGAGCCGTACGTGCTCTCCAGGATTCCCTTCCCCTTGCTGACGTACACCAGCTCATCGGCCTGCGCGTTCCGGTAGAAGTGCGCGTCGTTCTCGTCCGGCTCCACGTAGAGCATCGCGATGTCCTGATTGAACAGGAGAGGAATCCGGTCGAGCGTTGCGCTGCCACCTTTTCTTATGCGCGACGTGAGGAAATGCCGGTGATGGAGCGTCTGGTCCGGGTCCGCCTCGAACTTTATCTCCCGCACCCGACGAACGGATTTCACCGTGGTCGGAGGGTGGATGTGGTATAGCAGCGCCGACGTTCCGGTGAACCCCTCGTGGCCGACGAGCTCCTCGGCGTAAATACCACCACCGGGTTTTTTGAACGCGATATGTCTCTTTTTGGGAATCTTTCCGAGCGTGTGATAGATCGGCATGTCTAGAGGTTGCCCCGAAGATCCTGTTCGCGCTCCAGCGCTTCGAACAGCGCCTTGAAGTTTCCAGCGCCGAAGCTCTTCGCGCCCTTCCGTTGGATGATCTCGTAGAAGAGCGTCGGACGATCCTCCATCGGCTTCGAGAAGATCTGGAGCAGATAACCTTCCTCGTCACGATCGACCAGGATTCCCAAGTCGCGTATCGGCGCCAGGTCCTCGTCGATTTTGCCAACGCGCTCGGTCACGGTGTCGTAATAGGTGCCGGGGACCCGGAGGAACTCGACTCCGTTGTCTCTCAGCTTCGTGACAGTATCAATGATGTTGTCGGTCGCGATCGCGATGTGCTGGCAACCCGGTCCCTGATAGAACTCGAGATACTCGTCGATCTGCGATTTCTTCTTGCCCTTCGCCGGCTCGTTGAGAGGAAACTTGATGCGACCGTTGCCGTTGGCGACGACCTTCGACATCAGAGCCGAATACTCGGTCGAGATCGCCTTGTCGTCAAAGGAGATGAGCTGGGTGAAACCCAGCACATCGGCGTAGTACTTGACCCACTTGTTCATGGCACCGAGCTCGACGTTTCCGACGCAGTGGTCGATGTACAGAAGACCCACTCCTCGCGCCTCACCCTTACCGGCGAACGGAAGGAACCCCGGCATGAACGGTCCCTTGTAATTCTTTCGCTCTACCAGGCTGTGGATCGTCTCGCCGTAAGTGTGAATTGCCGCGATGACGACTTCGCCATGCTCGTCGACGAGCGACTTCGGTTCGTATGCCGGCTTTGCTCCGCGCTCGACGGCGAGTCGAAAGGCCTTTCTCGCATCGTCCACCCAGAGCGCGATGTCCTTCACACCATCGCCGTGCTTGTGCACGTGCGCGGCGATCTCGCTGTCGGGCCTGAGCGCGGTCGTGAGAACGAGCCTCACCTTTCCCTGCTCCAGTATGTAGCTCGCGCGATCGCGCGTTCCTGTCTCGGGCCCGCGGTACGCGAGAATCCTGTATCCGAAGACATTGCGGTA
>JBGQIT010000388.1:0-2492 GCA_041498575.1 Gemmatimonadaceae bacterium | reverse complement strand
GAACTCGGGAACGCCCGCGTCGCTGGCATTTCCGGATCTCTCATCGCGCGGAATGATCATGTCGGCGAGCACGCGCGCGGTGCGGAATTCTGCCGGAGTAAAGAACCTGGGCGCGAAGGTGGTTCCTTCCGTCGTCGCGCGCAGAGCGCCGTCAACGAAGCTCCTTACCTTCTCCTGCTCCGCTGTTGGCCAACTGAGAAATGCAGCAATGGGAAGCGCGGCGAGCAGCTGAACTGCGTCGCGCCGGCTGATGTCCTTGCCGAGGCTGCCGTCGTCGCCCACCGGTTCCTCTCCGGGATTGACGTCTGCCGGCGGTGTGTTTTGCACTGGAGTCTCGCTCTCGTTCGACATTAGAGTGCCCCCCGCTTCCGCTCTTGCGCGATGTAGTCGCTCGTCCGCATCGCGAGCGCGAGAATTGTCCAGGTCGGATTCTTGTCCGCCTGCGAGACGAACGGGCCGCCATCGGTGACGAACAGGTTTTTCACGTCATGCGCGCGGCAATTGGCGTCCAGCACCGACTTCGACGGATCGTTACCCATTCGAACTGTCCCCAGCTCATGGATGATCTCACCACCGCGCGCGATGCCGTACCCCTTCGACTGCTCCGGCATCGGGTCGAAGACCTGGCCGCCCATCTGCTCGACCAACGCGCGGAAGGTCTGTTGCATGTGCCGAACCTGGTTGTACTCGTAGTCGGTCCACTGCCAGTGGAAGCGCAGCACGGGAATCCCGTACTTGTCCTTCACGACGGGATCGATCTCGCAATAGCTCTTGTCGTTTGGAATCATTTCCCCACGCCCGGAAAAATAGACCTGGGCGCCATAGAGGCGGCGGTATTCTTCCTTGAGCGCCTTACCGTATCCGCCGCCACCGGGATAGCGCTGGATTCCACCCATGAATCCGTAGCTCGGCGGATTCAATCCGCCGCCGACCTCAATGTGATAGCCGCGGGGAAAATCGAGCTTTTTGTTGTCGATCCACCACGGCATATAGATGTGGTTGCCGCCGACGCCGTCCTCGTTGTGTGGAACGTGATCCATCATCTTCGGGATGAATCCCCCGACGTCGGTCCCGGTGGTATCCGTGAGATACTTCCCGACGACTCCGCTCGAGTTGGCGAGACCGTTCGGAAACTGTGGAGACTTCGAGTTGAGCATCAGGCGCGCGGTCTCGCACGCGCTCGCGGCGAGCACGACCACGCGCGCGTCCGCGTGTCTCTCGGCGCCTGTCTTCGTATCGATGTACGTCACTCCGCTGGCGAGTCCACGATTGTTCAGTGTGACTTCGCGAGCCATCGCGTGGGTCACGAGCGTCAATCGTCCCGTCTTGAGCGCAGGGGCGATCAGCACGTTGGTCGACGAGAAATTCGAATTCGTCCTGCAGCCGCGGCCGCACTGTCCGCAATAGTGACATGCCATGCGGCCGTTGTGCGGCTTGGTGATCACGGAGAGGCGCGCGGCAGTGCACCAGATGTTGAGCTTGTCGGCCGCGTCCTTCACCATCAGCTCGTAGCAGCGCGGTGGAGGAGGCGGGAGAAAATAGCCGCCAGGATGGTTCGGCAGATTGTCGTTGTTGCCGAAAACCCCGATCAGTTTGTCGATGCGATCGTAGTACGGAGCGAGGTCCGTGTATGCGATCGGCCAGTCGTCACCGAGCCCATCGCGGCTCTTCGCCTTGAAATCCTCGGGGCCGAAGCGAAGCGAGATGCGCCCCCAGTGGTTGGTCCGTCCACCGACCATCCGCGCCCTCCACCATCTGAAGTCGGTACCGTCAGCGTTGGTGAACGGCTCGCCCTGGAGATCCCATCCGCCGATGCAGGCGTCGAATTCGCCAAATGGATGATCCGGCGTTGACGCTCCTCGGCGAGGAGACTCGTACGGCCATTTGAGCATGACCGAGTCTTTCAGGTTGTCCCAGGGACCGCCGGCCTCGAGCAGGAGCACGTTCGCGCCGGCGCGGGTCAGCACATAGGCAGCCATTCCACCACCGGCGCCTGAACCCACGATACAAACGTCGTACGTCTTCCGCTGTGGCAATGGGAGAGAGGAGGAAAAGCCCAAAGTCATCGCAAATCCGCAGTTGAGGACACGAGAAGGTACGACCCGTCGTAGAAAGGCACTAGGGCCGACGGATATCATATTTGTGTGGATTCGGACTGGGTGTTTACCCCCGATATTGACGGCTGTCTTCATGTCAGAAACGTGACGTAGACGGGCGGGAAACAGTCTTTCCACTGAGCGAAGTACTCACGCCCAACCCCCATTTCGCGCCTGTGCCCCAGCCCTACATTAGTGACAGCGCGAATCTCTACCGCATCGAGACCACCCAAAAGGCGGTCATTCTCACGATGTTGGGCGGTGAAGAGCTCCGGGGAAACGTGTTCATCCATTTCTCCTCGTACCGGCCGTTCGAGCTGGAAGACGTGTCCGAGTTGCTCAATGCCGACACCCCGTTCTTTCCTCTGGAGCTCGAAAACTCCGAAGTCATCCTGG
>JBGQIT010000387.1:0-2528 GCA_041498575.1 Gemmatimonadaceae bacterium | reverse complement strand
GGAAACTTCATGCTCGGCGCGGCGGTGGAAGCAATGGCCGAGGCGACCGCGATGGCATGGCGGAACGGAATCGCGCCCAGTGATCTGCTGGACGTCCTCACCAACGGCGTGTTCACGGCGCCGGCGTACCAAATGTACGGAATGGCGATTGCCAAGCAACGTTATGAGCCCGCGGGCTTCAAGCTCTCGTTGACGCTGAAAGACCTGCGGCTCGTACTCGCGGCGGCCGACGAAGCGGGCGTCCCCATGCCATTAGCTGACGTTGTTCACGGGAGCCTGCTCGAAGCGGTCGCAAACGGCGATGGCGAGCGCGATCTTGCCGCACTGGCGGTGGTGGCGATGCGCCGCGCGGGGTTGGAAGAAGCATCGAGGGTGCGTGAGGCACCTTCACCTGGAGGAGAGTTACGTGCCTAAGAAAGCGACGGACGCGGTCTCACAGTACCGCGTTCTGGGAAGCACCGGAGAACGAGTATCCCCGATCGGGCTCGGCGGCTGGCACCTGGGCCTTCCAACCGTAGATGAGCAGCTCAGCCTTCGCATCGTTCGCAGCGCGATCGATCGCGGGTTGAATTTCATGGACAACTCCTGGGACTACAACGGCGGCACGAGCGAGATCCGAATGGGAAAGGCGCTGCGCGACGGATACCGGGACAAGGTGTTCCTGATGACCAAGATTGACGGCCGGTCGAAAAAAGAGGCGACGCGACAGCTGAATGAGTCGCTCCGCCGCCTTCAGACCGACCGCATCGATCTGGTCCAGCACCACGAGGTGATCCGCTTCGAGGATCCCCACCGGATCTTCGACGCCGACGGCGCGAACGCCGCGCTCGTCGAAGCGCGCGCCGCCGGCAAGATCCGCTACATCGGCTTCACCGGGCACAAGGACCCGCGCATCCATCTCCACATGCTCGAAGTCGCGAAGGAACACGATTTCCGTTTCGCCACGGTCCAGATGCCGCTCAACGTCATGGATGCGCACTACCGCAGCTTCGGTAAGCTCGTCCTTCCCGAGCTCGTGAAACAGAAAATTGGCGTGCTCGGGATGAAGAGCATGGCCAACGGGATAATCCTGAAGTCACGCACCGTGACGCCAGTTGAATGCCTCCATTACGCACTGAATCTGCCGACGTCCGTCGTCATCACCGGCTGCGACAGCATGGAGATTCTGGAGCAGGCACTGGATGCGGTGCGCTCGTTCCAGCCGCTGAGCGCGGCGCAGGTGAAGGCGATTCTCGCGAAAACAAAAGCGCCTGCGGCGGATGGCGAGTTCGAGCCATTCAAGACGAGCTCGATCTTCGATTCGACCGCCACGCATCCGGACTGGCTCGGCGAAGAGCCACAGCGCGTCCGGAAACTGATGCCGGCGTAGACGAGCTCATTCCGGCGGGCTATCCGTTTGGTGCTACTGGAGTCGCGACACTATTTCGTGTAGGCGTCGTGGAAAGCTTCGAGCTCCGATGGGGCAGCATCCGAGACAGCCCAGAAGCTCAACCCGCCATTCGTCCAGTGCAGCAAGCTGTACCCTCTCACCGCGTACGACCCGTCGGCAGGCTCATTGGGCCCGGTCCGCCATACGAACAGATTTATCTTGTGCAGGCGTCGACCGTACGCGAGAGCCGCGGCGGTATGACCATCCACGTAATCGAGTCTTCCGCCGAGTAGCGGGAAACCCTTGTCGGAGAGATCGAAAACCGGTGGGGCGATATCGGTCTTGCCAGTGAACCACGGCTTGACCGTATGCCTGTCGGTCGATTCGACATCCATGAGATGGCCAGGCAGCAGCGATCGGACATGCGCGTCGACCAACTCGTTCGTGATTCCATTCGTCGGCGACGCGCTCCGCCCGGAGAGTCGTAGCGACCCTGCGCCCCATCCGGCGACCGCGGCGATCAAGAGTCCGGCAGCGATGGGCCAGCGAGACAGCCGCCGAACAGCGGCGCTCAAAGCGCCGTTCCGGGATTCGCGAAGTGAAGACACATCCTTGTCCAACTTCCGTGCTTCTTCGCGGGCCCACGCCTGAAGCGCCGGTGATGCTTCGTAAACTGGAAGCGCTTCTCGCATTGCTTTCCCCAGGTCCGGACGTTCGCTCATGCCACATCTCCGAAATCGACGACGTCGTGCAGTAGATCAGCCAACCGCGCGCGAGCTCTCGACAAGCGCGACATAACGGTTCCAACAGGTACTTCCGTCACCGCGGCAATCTCGACATAGGAGCAAGATTGGAGCTCTCTAAGAACGATTGCCTCGCGGAGCAGCGGCGGAAGCTGGTCGATCGCGTCGCGCACACGCTGCTGAACGTGCAATCGCTCTACGGCCACGTCCGGCTGTTCTCGACTATCGACCAGCTGAGGTCCGACCGCATCTATCGAGACGATGTCGGCCCCCTGTGGCCGATCCGTGCGGTACGCGGTGAAGCACACCCGGCGCACGATTGTCAGGAACCAGGCGCGCGCATCTTCGTCGCGAAGCGTTGAAAAATATCGGACGGCCCGGAGAATCGCTTCCTGCACCGCGTCTTCCGCGTCGGC
>JBGQIT010000386.1:0-2604 GCA_041498575.1 Gemmatimonadaceae bacterium | reverse complement strand
TCGTGTTCATCGTGCAGAACAGCCTGGCGTTGGCGTTCAGTCTTGCCGGCGTGGTCGGCGCGGTGCGATTCAGGACGACGCTTCGCGACTCCCGGGATCTCGTTTACGTGTTCCTGAGCATCGTCGTGGGGTTCGCCGCGGGAGTCCAGTCGCTCGCTGTAGGCGCGGTTATCTCTGTCATCTTCAACTTCGTGCTGGTCATCACCTGGCACTATGACTATGGCAGGAACATGCTGATGCCGACGGCGGCGGCGCAGTGGTCACGCCCATTGCAGGCTCTCGCGAGTTACACGGGAGACCATCAGATTCCCGATCGCGACCTCGTCCTCTCGCTGACGCCGGAAAACGCGGCAGCGCTCGCCGACCGGTTCAAGCGGGTCCAGAAAACGGTCGGAACAAAAAAGAAGAAACCGCGCTTCGACTCGATCCTGACGGTCACGACCGACGGCGTCCCGGAAGCGCAGCAGCGGGTCGAAGAGGTACTCGAGAGAATGACCAGGCGATGGTCCCTCGACGAGATCATCACCAATGTTGGTAAGCCGAGCGAGATCTACTACCTCACGCGCCTCAAGAAATCGATCCCGCGGGATGTGCTCCTGACGGCCATCCACGAGAATGCGGATGGCCTCATCGCCTCGGCCGATCTTGAAACTGGCGCGCCGGTCGAGAAGAAAAAGGAAAAGAATGATGGCGTGAAAGCATGAGCAGCAGGCGTGGGCTCGTACTGCTGCTGTGTGCAATGCCGTGCGTAGCCGCGTGCCGGGATACTCCCAAGGCAAGGGCGGCCGAGCTACAAAAACTGGCAGCGACGCGGAGGCAGGAGCTCGCGCTCAGGATCGCGACGGCGGACGCAAATCCGGACATGGGCGTGACGCTGGCGATGTGGATCATGCCCGCACAGTTGCGGGAGATTTCCGGCCTCGCCCTCACCTCCCGCGGCACCGTGCTCGCGCACGACGACAACTCCGGACGAGTCTCCGAGATCGATCCTAAAACCGGAATTCTGGTCAAGAGCTTTTCACTCCTCGGAAATCAGAAGGAAGATTTCGAGGCGATTGCGATAGCCGGCAACGACATCTACCTGATGGCGAGCGATGGGAAGCTGTTCAGATTCAGAGAGGGCGCGGACGGACAACAGGTTCAGTTCATCATGTTCGATACCGGCCTGGGCAAGAAATGTGAGTTCGAGAGTCTTGCCTACGAGGCGGACAGCACGCGCCTGGTAATGGTGTGCAAGAGGATTCTCGACAAGGAGGCGCCGAAGGACGTCGTGATATACCGAATGCCGCTCCCGCTCAATCGCGCGACGTTCTCGGTTATCCACGTTCCGCTCCAGCAAGTGGTAGGATCGAACAAGTGGAAGAATTTCAGGCCGTCCGACATAACCATCGATCCGTTCACGCGGAACTACGTGATCGTTGCATCCCACGAAAAGGGGCTTCTCGTCCTCTCGCCCGACGGAGATGTCATACGCTCCGAGCCGCTGCCGGGGGAACACCAACAGGCGGAAGGAGTGGCAATCACCAAGGACAGCATCCTGTTGATAAGCGACGAAGCGAACGTGAAACCGGCCGCGATTACGCTGTACAAATGGCGGCCACAATAAAACCGAGCACGTTGTGAATAAACGCAACTCCATGACATCGCGGAGCGTTCTGACCCTGGCAGCCGCGCTCGCGGTGAGCGCAGTCTCGAGCGCCGGCGCACAAAATCCTACCGCGCGGAATGTCGGGAGAGACAGCGTGGTCGTGGTGCCCGGCGAGATCTACAAGGCCGGCAGCTTTCACCGTTTCTTCCTCGGCGACAACTACCGCGATTTATGGACGACCCCCATAAAGGTTCCTGTCCTCGACCTGCGAACGTTTCACGGCGGACTGAAGCCCACGAAGAAGGGAGGCGGCGCGCAGACCACGTCGCTGCGGTTCGAAGCGGCAGATGGCTCGGAATGGGCATTCCGCTCGGTGCGGAAGGGATTCAGCATCCTTCCGGAGCAGTACAGGGGCACGATCATCTGGTACATCGTCCGCGACGAGGGGAGCGCTTCACATCCGCTGGGCGCAATCGCAGCGGCGCCGATTCAAACAGTGGCGGGCGTTCTCCATCCGACCCCAACAGTCGCCATGATGCCGGACGATCCCGTGCTCGGTGAATTCAAAGAGGAGTTCGCCGGCATGTTGGGCGAGCTCGAGGAGCACCCCACAGTTCCAGATAAAGGGCCCGCTTTCGCCGGCGCCGACAAGATCATCGGCAGCGATACGCTGCTCGACAGAATCAACACCGATCCGAAAACTCGGGTCGATGCGATAGCGCTGCTCACGGCGCGTGAATTTGACATGCTCATCGGCGACAACGATCGGCATCCGGACCAGTGGAAGTGGGCACGGCTGGGGAAAAAAGACGATGCACCATGGGAACCAGTAGCGACCGATCGCGACAAGGCATTCGTCTCGTACGAGGGCCTGGTGATGAGCATCGCGCGGTTCTTTCAGCCGAGTCTCGTCACCTTCGGCAGGGAGTATTCGAATCCCACGCATCTGTTCGCCAACGCCGGCGAGTTCGATCGCCGCATGCTCGGGAGTCTGGACAAGTCGGTCTGGGATTCGG
>JBGQIT010000385.1:0-2612 GCA_041498575.1 Gemmatimonadaceae bacterium | reverse complement strand
CGACGACCGTAAGCTGGGAGCAACAAAAGGAAGCTGGTGGCGTACATCCACCCGAGCGGTATCTTCCGCTCGCCGCTGTGCACGCTTAACGACCCTCACTCTCCCGACAATGGCCAGAGACTCTAAAGACGTTTTTCAGCAGCCATCGGCAGGAACCGTGACGCACGACGAGCCACCTCCGGGGTTTACGGGCGCGAGCAAGCGCACATTCTTCGGACAGCCAGTAGGCCTCTCCACTCTTTTCTTCACCGAAATGTGGGAGCGGTTCTCGTACTATGGGATCCGCCCGCTCCTCGTTCTGTTCATGACGGCCGCGCTGGCGTCGAAGGGATTCGGATTCGATCGGGCGACGGCGTCGTCGATCGTCGGCATTTACGCCGCCAGTGTGTACCTCGCGTCGCTTCCCGGCGGGTGGATCGCCGACAGATGGCTCGGACTGAGACGGGCAATCTGGTACGGGGGAGTTCTGATCGCGCTGGGGCACCTCTCGATCGCGCTGTCCATTGTCTTCGCGCACTCGGCGTTCTTCATCGGGCTGGTTCTCATTGTGATGGGCACGGGACTTCTCAAGCCGAACATCTCGGCGATCGTCGGTGATCTCTATCCCGAGGGCGGATCACGCCGCGACGCGGGATTCTCGATCTTCTACATGGGAATCAACATCGGCGCGCTCGTCGCCCCACTCATCACGGGTTACCTCGGCGAGCGGGTGGGCTGGCACCTCGGCTTCGGCGCCGCCGGGCTCGGCATGGTGATCGGACTCATCACCTATCGACTGCGCGGCGCCAAAACGCTCGGCGATGTCGGCGTGGCGCCGGGTTCGACTGATCCAGCGGAGCATCGCCGCGTCAAGCTCTCGGTGATGATCGGCGTCGCCCTGATCGCGCTGCTGGTGCTGTTGACGATGGCCGGACTGATCCATATCGACGCCGTTTCGCTCGCGCAGAAGATGACGTACCTCATCGTCGGATCGGCGCTGCTGTACTTCATCTATCTGTTCGTCGGTGGCGGACTGACGAGCGAAGAGAAGAAGCGCGTCGTCGTCATCATCCTTCTCTTCTTCTTTGCGGCGATTTTCTGGTCGGCATTCGAGCAGGCACCGACCTCGCTCAATCTTTTTGCGCGTGATTTCACCAATCGAGTCGTGTTCGGATGGGAGATGCCGACGCTCTGGCTCCAGGCAGCAAACTCCGTGTTCGTCATCGCACTCGCCCCGGTGTTCGCCGCAATCTGGATAGCGCTCGGCAAGCGCGGGAAAGCGCCGTCGAGCATTGGCAAATTCGCATGGGGGCTGTTCTTCGCCGGCGTTGGTTTCGTAGTGATGGTATTCGCGGCGAATATCGTCATCGCGGGCGGGGGCACTGTCCGCGTCTCACCGTGGTGGCTGGTGTGGAGCTATTTCTTCCAGTCGGTAGGCGAGCTGTCGCTGAGTCCCGTGGGGCTAAGCTCGATGACCAAGCTCGCGCCGACGAAATTCAAGGGCCAGATGATGGGTGTCTGGTTCATGGCGAGCGCGCTCGGCAATCTCGTGGCGGGGCTCGTGGGCGGAAGGGTCGATCCGGAGAAGTTGCCCCAGATGCCGATCCTGTTCAGGCAGACCTCGATGTCCCTTTTCATCGCCGCGGTCGTGTGCGGATTGCTCGTCATCCCGGTACGCAGAATGATGCGCGACGTTCCGGCGGCAAATCGTTGATAGGCGACGGCACGTTGCCCATCGAGGATCGCAAAGGAGGCTCGCTGTGCAAGGTTTTCAGAATCTGACGTCTCCTCTCTATCCACCATGAGGAGAGAAGATGCTTAGACGCTTTGTTGCGATGTCGTTGTCGATCTGCGCGTTGTCATCGCGCTCCCTCGGCCAAGTTCCCGCGCCCTCCGGTGCGCCGTCGGCGAAGGAGCCGGAGCTGACGACCAGCGGAAGAGGCGAAACCCGACTCGCTCCCGACTACGCGTACGTGACGATTGGCGTGACGAACCCGGCTCAGAACGCGGTTGATGCTGCTTCGGAGAATGCGAGGCGGTTCGAATCAATCCTGGGCGCCCTGCATTCCTTTGGATTGAATGATCGTCAACTCCTTACTTCCCGCTATAATCTCACCCAAAACTTCGAGTATCCGAAGAACGGGCAGCCAAAGCCGTCAGGCTTCGTGGCGAGAAGCACGATCCGGGCGGAAGTTCACCGGCTCGAGGACCTGGGAAAGATCATCGATGCATCAATCGCCAGCGGCGCCACAGAAGTGTCGGGGGTTCAGTTCCTGGCTTCGAACACGGACGAAGCACGACGAACCGCGATGACGGAAGCGGTGAGACAGGCGCGCGCGGACGCCGATGCGATGGCGCGAGCAGCCGGTGGCAGTCTTGGACGTCTCATTGCGCTCAATTCTGGAGGGATCTCACAACCGGTCTACTACGCTCGGGATAATGCTCAGCTCACCAGCGCCGTGGCATTGTCAGCCGGCATGCCCCCCACGAGCATCGTTCCGGGCGATCTAATTGTTAGCGCGCAGGTCTTCGGCCGCTGGGAATTTGTCGCGGGTCCGTCCCGCTAAGGGAAAGCCGGCCTAGGGCCAGTTGAATACCGAGGCCGGCACCGACCTCTCGCGATTGTTGTAAAT
>JBGQIT010000384.1:0-2628 GCA_041498575.1 Gemmatimonadaceae bacterium | reverse complement strand
CGCAACGGCTGGGGAAGACACCGGTCGAAGTGAACGATTATCCGGGCTTCGTCTCCAATCGCGTGCTGATGCCGATGATCAACGAGGCGGTGTTCTGCCTGATGGAAGGCGTCGGCGAGGCGGCAGCCATCGATCAGGTGATGACGCTGGGGATGAACCATCCGATGGGACCGCTCGCCCTCGCCGACCTGATCGGACTCGACACCTGCGTCGCAATTCTCGAAGTGCTGCGCGACGGACTCGGGGATCCAAAGTATCGTCCCTGTCCGTTGCTCAAGAAATACGTCGCCGCGGGCTGGCTCGGCAGGAAGAGCGGCCGCGGCTTCTATACCTATAGTAAGTAAGACCGCACGTGTCCTGGGCTCTCCACCCGCTTACCGAAGAACAAACCGAGGTTCAGAAGCTCGCGCGCGACTTCGCCCGCGCTGAGATCGCTCCGCATTCGGCCGAGTGGGATCAGAAGGCCTACTTCGAGCCGTCGCTGGTGAAGAAGCTGGGCGAGCTCGGATTCCTTGGAATGATGCTGCCCGAGGCGTACGACGGACTGGGCACGGACACGGGAACCTATCTGATCGCTCTCGAGGAGATTGCAGCCGCGGATGCGTCCGTCGCCGTGCTCATGAGCGTCCACAACTCGCTTCCGACGCAGATGATTCTGCGCTACGGAAACGATTCGCAAAGAGAGAGGTTCCTCCGGAAAATGGCGCGCGGTGAGATACTGGGCGCCTTTGCTTTGTCCGAGCCGGACGCGGGATCCGACGCATCGGCGCTCTCGACGCAGGCCGTGAAGGACGGCAACTCGTGGGTCCTGAACGGCACCAAGAGCTGGGTGACGAACGGCAATACGGCCGGTGCGATTCTCACCATGGCCCGTACTGACGGGACCGGTGCGCGCCGAGGAGCGCGGGGAATCGGAGCGTTCATCATCACGCCGGATCTTCCCGGGTTCAAAGTGGGCAAGAAGGAGGACAAACTCGGACTGCGCGCCTCGCCGACGGTGCAGCTCACCTTCGACAACATGCGCGTGCCCGCCGACAATCTCCTCGGCGACGAGACGCAGGGCTTCGTTTACGCGATGCAGTCACTAGACAACGGTCGTCTGGGAATTGCAGCACAGGCGATCGGCATCGCGCGCGCGGCGCTCGAGCACTCGGTTGTCTACGCGGGTGAGCGCAAGCAGTTCGGCAAAGCCATCAAGGAGTTCGAGGCAATCCAGTTCAAGCTGGCCGACATGGCGATGCGCGTGGCGGCGTCCCGCGCGCTGCTGCACGCGGCGGCCGCCGCGAAAGATCGCGGGCAAAACATTCGGCAGTTCAGCTCGATGGCGAAGCTGATGGCGAGCGAGACCGCGATGTGGGTGACGACGCAGGCGGTGCAGATCTTCGGCGGTTATGGCTACGTCAAGGATTATCCCGTGGAGCGCCTTATGCGCGATGCGAAAGTCACCGAGATTTATGAGGGCACTTCCGAGATACAGAGGATCGTGATCGCACGTGCCCTGTACGGGCACACATGAAGTTTCACCCCGGAATTACGAAATGAAATTGTTCGATACGCTGGTTGAGATGGGACACGAGGAAATCGTGATGTGCAGCGATCCCTCGGTTGGATACAAAGGCATTCTCGCGGTTCACAGCACCAGGCTCGGGCCCGCATTGGGCGGAACGCGGTTCTGGCAGTACGCGACCGACGAAGAGGCGATCACCGACGCGCTCCGACTTTCGCGCGGCATGACGTACAAGAACGCCGTCGCTGGCCTTCATCTGGGCGGCGGCAAGTCGATTATCATCGGCAACAACAAGACAAAAGACCGTGAGAAGATTTTCCGCGCTCACGGTCGATTTGTTGAAAGCCTCGGCGGCCGCTACATCACAGCCGAGGATGTCGGCACGAGCACCAAGGACATGGCCTTCGTGCAAATGGAGACGAGCCACGTCGCCGGCCTCGCCGGAAAATCGGGCGATCCTTCGCCCGTGACGGCGCACGGCGTCTTTCGCGCGGTGCAAGCGTCGGCGAACCGGAAGTGGGGCTCGGACAGTCTCGAGGGAAAGGCGATCGCGATCCAGGGCTGCGGCAGCGTTGGGAGCTATCTCGCCAAGGAGCTTCACGAAGCCGGCGCGAAGCTGATCGTGTCCGATATCGACGCAGGGAAAGCGGACAAAGTGTCCAGGATGACGGGCGCGAAGATCGTCAAGGGAGCCGCGATCTTCTCGGCCAACGCCGACATCTTCTCGCCTTGTGCGCTCGGCGGAATCATCAACGACAAGACGATTCCCAAGCTCAAGGTCCAGATCGTTGCCGGCGGGGCGAACAACCAGCTCCTCGAGGAGCGCCACGGCGACGAGCTCCAGAAGCGCGGCATTCTCTACGCACCGGACTACGTAGCTAACGCCGGCGGCGTTATCAACGTCTACGGCGAAGTCTCCGGCTGGGACGCCCAGCGGGCGCTGGACAAAGCCGACGATATTTACGATACAATTCTGAAGGTGTTCGACATCGCCGAGGCGAAGCATATTCCGACGTATGAGGCGGCGGATCGTCTGGCGGAGCTGCGACTGGCGGAGGCAAAATGAGCGAGACGATTCCAATCGCTTCTGATCATGCCGGCGTCGAGATGAAAAACCGTCT
>JBGQIT010000383.1:0-2659 GCA_041498575.1 Gemmatimonadaceae bacterium | reverse complement strand
GTTGGATACCCCGGATCGAGCTCGATCGCTTTCCGGTACTCGGTTTCACCCGCAGGAAAATCCCAGGCGTGTACGGCTGCCAGTCCAAGCGCGGTGTGCGCCTCGGCGAGGGAGCTATCGAGCGCCAGCGCACGGGCCGCGGCGGAACGCGTCTTCGCCAGTCCATCGGCGGGAGGCGTGTCCGTGTACTCTGGCAGGATGGCGTGAGTGATTGCGAGTCCGGCGTACGCGCGGGCGAAACCCGAATCTCTCCCGATGCTTTTCTCAAAATACGAAAGCGCCTTGCGCAGATTTGTCGCGCCTCGTCGATTCCAGAAGTAGCGCCCGCGCAGGTAGGCGTCGTACGCCTCGAGATTCTCGGTACCGTGAGAAGATGACGAGAGCTTGGCGGCTTTCCCACCGAGCCTGAGCTTGAGCGCGTCAGCGATCGAGCGGGCGATGTCGTCCTGCACCGCGAACACGTCGCTGGTGCGCCTCTCGTAAGTGTCGGACCAGATCGCGAGGCCGTCGCTTACGTTCGTGAGCTGGGCGCCGACTCGCAATCGATCCCCCGAGCGCCGGACGACTCCCTCCAGAATCGCCTGGACATGCAGCTTCCTGCCGATCTCCCCGACGTCGATGTCCTTCTTTCCCTTGAAGGCATACGCCGAAGTTCGAGAGGCAACACGTAGACCTGGAAGTTTGCTAAGCGCGTTCGCGAGCTCGTCGGTCATGCCCTCGCTGAAGTATTCGTCCTGAGCATCACCGCCGATGTTGGCGAGAGGTAGCACTGCAACCGAACGAATTTGGGCGACAGGTTGATCAGCCGCCGCCGAATTGCGCCGACTACCTCGGAAGACGATGAGGGCCGCTAGCACTATGGCCGCGGCAGCGCCGGCCAAGATCAGCATACGTCGCCCGCCAGTCTTTGGAGGCGACGCCAACACGACTGGCACTGCTTCGAGCTCGTGAAGCAGATCTCCCGCGTTCTGCGGCCTGTCGGCGGGTCGCTTCTCGAGGCAGTGCATTATCAGCGCGCCAAGTGCCGGCGGAATGCCCGGTCGTCTCCGCTCGATCGGCTCCGGTTTTTCTATGGCGTGCGCTACGAGCGTTGCCTGAGTGGTCCGGCCGACAAAAGGCAGGGTGCCCGTGAGCATCTCGTACGCCATGACGCCGAAGGCGTAGATGTCAGCCCGGTGATCGACCGACGGGTCTGCCGTCGCCTGCTCGGGCGCCATGTACGCCGGCGTGCCGAGTGTTATTCCAAGACCAGTGAGTGTCTGAGCTTGGGACGGTTTCGTAGATGCGCTAAGTGCCTTCGCGACTCCAAAGTCGGTTACGAGCGCAATTTCGTCACTGAGCATTACGTTGTCCGGCTTTATGTCGCGATGTATGACGCCGTGCTTATGCGCGTAGCTGACAGCGCTTGCCACTTCATGTAGAATTCTGACAGCTTCGGGGATCGGAAGCTCCCCGACGCGGGCGAGACGCGCTCGCAGAGATTCACCTTCCACGAACGGCATTGTGAAGTACGGGGTGCCGTCTACTTCGCCCGAGGACAGCAGCGGAACGATGTGCGCATGCTGTAGTTTCGCGGCCAGTTGGATCTCCCGCCGGAATCGGTCCGCGCTCAGCTCGGCGGCCACCTCGGGGGGGAGAACCTTAATCACGATCTCCCGCCCCAGCTGGCGATCCATCGCCAGGAACACGCGACTCATCGCCCCGCCCTGCAGCTCGCGCTCGAAGGTGTAGGTGTCGCCGAGGACGCGCTCGAGAGTCGCGCGCAGATCAGTCATCGAGCAACTCCCTATCAGTTGTAAGGATCGCCCTGCCATCGCTAACAGCAGTTGCAAAGGTGCTAGCTGCTCATTCCCTGCGACAGAGGCAATAGAGGAAAGACTGCTCGGCCCCGCCGGGTGTGTGATGATCCTCGTGCTCACTTCTGACCAGCTGGAAGTCGGTCCCGAATTCCGAATAAAGACCTTCCGCGGAGTAGTAGGCGGCATCGTCGAACGGGACTCGTAGGACATCCCCAACCATCCAATTCACCTTGGCTGAATCGGCGCCCAGGCGATCCCGCGAGATTTTCAGAGCGGCCTCTGACACATCAAGCACGCTGAGATTCCGATAGCCAGCGGCCAAAAGATTGTCCACCAGTACTGAAGCACCACCGCCCACGTCGATAATCGGTGCGGATCGATCAGAGCAGATCCTGGTGATCAGGTCGACCGACCGGCGTGCTTCGGACTGAAACCAGCTTACCTCGTGGACATCTTTTGTGCGGTAAATGGTTTCCCAGTGATTCTTTGGGTCCATGTATCTACCTCGGAGGCGGGCCCTCATCCGCTGTGGGACCGTAACTGCCAGGGACGGGAATGTCGAGCAGGCGCAGATAAACGCCGAGCTGCGCGCGGTGGTGCGCAAGGTGGGTCATCATCGCGCTGCGAAGCAGTTGCGCCCGCGGGGCACTGAACACCTGCTGGCCGCGGAACTTCAACGTCCACGGCGACATCGCCTGATCCCAGGTCAGCTCCTTTACCAGTCGCCGGAATTCCCCGCTTACCTCGTCGAAGATCTCTACCCGCTCTGAGCAGCACGATGGCTTGGGCTCGGGAGGCTGGGTGCCTCCGTCGTATTCGTCGCGGGTCAGCATCATGATTCCGAAACCGGGCAGCTGCGC
>JBGQIT010000382.1:0-2676 GCA_041498575.1 Gemmatimonadaceae bacterium | reverse complement strand
GTTACGGCTTTACTTCCCCGGTGAATGCCGGCGCCGGATGCACGGGCGGCCGATAGGTCACCGCGTTCGTACTCGGCTTGTGGACGAAGAACCCCTGTACGAGGTGCACGCCGAGTGATTTTACCATGTCGTACTCTTCCTTGCGCTCGACGCCTTCGGCGATGACCATGGCGCCGTGCTCATTGGCGAAACGCACCATCGTCTCGACCAGGTTCTGCTTGATGAAGTTCTGGTCGATGCAGTTGATGAGCGACATGTCGAGCTTGATGAAATCGGGCTCGAGATTCGCGATCGATCCGAGGCCGGCGTAGCCGCTGCCGGCGTCGTCGACGGCGAAGCGGTAGCCCTCATCGCGGAATTCCTTCAGGCGCCCGCGAAACTTCGGATAATCCTTGATGGCGGTGCGCTCCGTGATCTCGATCACGACCCGCGTCGGGTCCTTGACGTTGAGCGCTTTCACGTCGAATGAAGGATCGGCGAAGTCCGCCGGGTCCACGTTCATGAACAGGAGCTCGCCGTCCTTGAGAAGCCTCCCCATGCCTTCGATCGCGCGCTCGCGGCAGAGCCGGCTCAAGTCCCAGATCAGATCCGACTGTGCGGCAATCTCGAACATCACCTCCGGGCTGCGCATGCTACGCATCGTCCCGCGCGCGAGTGCCTCGTAACCGAACACTCTCTGGTTGTCGGTGATGACGATCGGGTGGTACTCGATGTAGAGACCGCGAGTCCGCAGCGTCTCGCGAAGGTCCGAGACTTTTTTCGCCTCCTCGCGGTGCTCGAGGCTCTTGGAGGCGTTCGCAGCTTCGCGAATGCCGCGATAGATCTGCCGCTCGAGCCGGAGCTTCGGATTGTAAACGACGAGCGCGCGCCCCACGAAGATGTCGAAGAGAGCGGCGATATCCTCTCCGTGGACGCGCTCTATCTCCGAGGAGATCGCGTCCTTGAGTCCAGCTGTGATCTCCGTAATCTCCGCATCCGTTGCCGCGGGAGTATCGTCCTGCGGCACGTGGAAAAAAACGAAATCGTCGTCGTTGGGAAACGCGACCATGAGCTTCGACGATGCCAGAGTGCTCTTGCTCAGGAATGCGCGCATCGCCTCACCGGTGGTCTCCAGCACGCTGTCGAGCTTTTCCCACCCGTAAACCTCTTCGACTTTGGAGTACCGGTCGAAGTTGAAGTACAGAATTACGATCTCGCCCCTGTCCTGAACTGCCTTCCGGATGCTGTCGATCGTTGCAGCTACCGTTGGCAGGCGCGTGAGCGAGTCGCGGAGAAGCTGGTGGTAATCCACGCTCAGCGGGTGGGTGAGGACGGAGAAACGCCGGACGCGACGTTGGGAGCCAGCTGCTTCATATTGCGCTCGACTGTTGCGACCAGCTTCGACAGCTCGAAAGGCTTCTCGACGAAATCGTCGGCGCCCGTCTGAAGCGCCTGCCTCTTGTTCACCCAGTCGTCGAGCGCGGTGACCATGACGACGCGCACATTGCGGCCGAGCGTTGGGTGCTGCTTCATCTCGCGGCAGACCTGCCAACCGTCGCGTCCCGGCATCATCACATCGAGCAGAACTAGCGCCGGCTTTACCTCTTCGAACGCCTTGAGCGCGTCGTCGCCATTGTAGGCGACAGTGATCGGATACCCGCGCGCCTCGAGATAGTCGCGGATGATGTGGGCGTTGTCCGCGTTGTCGTCGACCACCAGGATCGGCGGATGAGAAGTGTCAGTCATAAGGTATTGGCCGAAATGATGTTATGACTATTAGCGGGGCAATTCGCAAGCCAGCCGCGGGCATCCTGCCGCCTGTAAGTCGTCGCCGGCCGCCTCAGGGAAGCTTGACAACGCTCGTCACGGAGTAGAACGTGGTCAAGGTAAACACCTGCTCGAGGACTATCATGCGCAGCCGCCGCTCTCTCGTCTTGCTCGGTTGTCTCATCGTCTCTGCATCTCGACTCGCGGCGCAGGACCGACCGGCGGCAAAGCTGGTGACGATCGAGGGTGTCGTCGTGGACGACGCTCACGCTCCGATCCCCAGCGCGGAAGTCGGGCTCACTCTCAGCGGCATGAAGCAGGTCCTCGTTCGATCCGGCAGTGATGGACGGTTCACGTTCAGCGATGTCCCACTGGGGCCGGGCAAGCTCACGGTAAGACGAATGGGTTACAGAGTGAGGACGATCACGCTGGACATGTTCAAGGTCGGCGCCGGGGAACCGTTGCGGGTCAGTCTCGAAAGTCTGGCAAACGACCTGGACACCGTTACTGTCGACGCGATGAGCGGCAGGATGGAGGAATTCTACAATCACAAGAATAACAGTTCGTTTGGCTACTTCATCGATCAGCCAGAGATAAAAAAACGCGCGCCGCGATTCGTCAGTGAGCTTTTCCGGACGATTCCCGGAGCGAGGATCCAGGTATCGCGCCGCATCGGCAACACGATCACGCTGCGCGGATGCCAGCCACGCATCTGGGTCGACGGTGTCAGAACACAGGACGCCGAGGTGGACGAAGTCGCGAACGTCGACGAAGTCGCCGCGCTCGAGGTGTACCCTTCCTGGGCCGGCACGCCGCCGCAGTACATGGATCGGGAGACGCGGGCTTGTGGGACCATCGTGATCTGGAGTCGGAGACAGTAGCCCGACCCGGCCTCGGAGAGAGTCGTCCGACGTTGCGTCGCTGGAGCTC
>JBGQIT010000381.1:0-2721 GCA_041498575.1 Gemmatimonadaceae bacterium | reverse complement strand
TCCAACATCGGGAGCGAGCATCTCGTGGGGCTCGCCGGAACCGGAGCGGCCAGCGGTCTGGCCGTCGGTCACTTCGAGTGGCTCGCGAGCTTCATCCTGTTGCTCCTGGGTTGGCTGTTTGTGCCGTTTTATCTGCGAAGCGGCGTGTACACGATGCCGGAGTTCCTCGAGCGCCGCTACAACCCCGCCGCTCGCTCGTACTTCACCTGGGTGTCCATAGTCGGTTACGTGCTCACGAAGATCAGCGTCACGCTGTTCGCCGGCGGCGTCGTCATGCGGGCGGTAACGGGATACGACTTCTGGACCAGCGCGGCCATCCTCATCGTCATCACCGGTCTGTACACGATTTTCGGTGGACTGCGCGCGGTGATCTATACTGAAGTGATGCAGGCCGTGGTACTAATCGTGGGATCAGTTACTCTCATGTTCATCGGTCTCCATGCAGTGGGCGGGTGGTCCGGACTCCACGACAAAGTGCCGCCTGACTTCTTCTCGATGTGGAAGCCGTCGAACCACAAGGATTTCCCCTGGACGGGAGTTGTCTTCGGAGCGCCGATCCTCGGCATCTGGTATTGGTGTACGGATCAGCACATCGTCCAGCGCGTGCTCGCGGCCCGCAACATCGAGGAAGCCCGCCGCGGAACGATCTTCGCCGGTTACCTGAAGATTCTTCCGGTCTTCATCTTCGTGCTCCCCGGTATCATCGCCTATGCGTTGTACGCGGACGTTAGAGGCGGCATGACCGACTCTGCCTATCCGATACTGGTCACGCGCCTTCTCCCGATCGGATTTAAGGGACTCGTCCTCGCCGGGATGCTCGCGGCACTAATGAGCTCACTGGCTTCCGCGTTCAACTCTGTCTCGACCCTGCTGACATGGGATGTCTACCGCAAGTGGAGGCCTGCCGCGAGCGAGGCGCGTTTGGTGTTTGTGGGGCGTGTGACTACGGTGATACTGGTATTCGTAGGGCTCGCCTGGATTCCAATGATGAAGTACGTCTCGCCGCAGCTCTATATCTATTTACAGAGCATTCAGGCGTACATCGCGCCTCCGATCGCAGCCGTCTTCCTCCTCGGAGTCTTGAGCCCCCGGCTGAATGGGAAGGGCGCGCTCGCCGCGTTATGGTCAGGCTTCGTGTTCGGTTTTTCGCGTCTATTGCTCGAGCTTGGGAAATCGAAGCTGACGCCTGGATCGTTCTGGTACTGGCTCGCAAGTATCAACTTTCTGCACTTCGCTGCTCTCCTCTTCCTCCTGTGCAGCGCAATACTTATCGTCGTGAGTATTATGACTCCACCTCCGGCACCCGAGCGCGTCGCGGATCTCACGCTGCAAACCGTAGCGCCGTCGGACGCGGTAAAGACAAGTCCCAAGGAGCGGAACCGGGAAATCGCGCTGTCGGTGCTGCTCGTAGTGATCATCGGGGTGCTTTGGATCGTGTTTAGATAGGGGGAAGCGGGAAGCGGGAAGCGGGAAGCGGGAAGCGGGACGCGGGACGCGGAGAGACTAGATACTGTAACCTCTTCCCGCGTCCCTCTTCCCCCTTCCCCCTTCCCGCTACTTCGCCAACGCAATCGCGCAGTCGATGATCCCCGCCATACAGTAGGTCTGCGGAAAATTCCCCCACTGCTCTAACGTGCGCGGGTCGAGATCCTCGGCCAGCAGCCCGTGCCGGTTGCGCGCGGCGAGAACTTTTTCGAACAGCGCGCGTGCTTCTTCGCGTCGCGTGCCTCCCATTGCCGCCAGCGCTTCGATGTACCAGAAGGTGCAGACGAGAAACGCATTCTCCGGATAGCCGAAATCGTCGCGCTCGACGTAGCGATAGACAAAGTCACCCTGCTTGAGGTGTTTCTCGATCGCGGCGACAGTTCCGGCGAATCGCGGATCGTCGGCATCGAGAAATCCCAGGCGCGGCATCAGTAGCAGACTCGCGTCGAGGGAATCCCCATCCATGGTCGCGGTAAATGCATTGAGCTTCGCGTTCCACGAGCGAAGCGAGATCACCTCGTGGATGCTCGTCGCGCGCGATCTCCAGTAGCCGGCGCGATCGGCGAGCCTCAGGCGGGCGGCGTACTTCGCCAGCCTGTCGCAGGCTGCCCAGCACATGATGCTCGAGAACGTGTGCACGCGCTCTGTGCCGCGCAGCTCCCACAGTCCGGCATCAGGAACCTCATGTAGTCGAGCGGCGTGTTCGCCGAATAGCTCGAGTTTCGCGAGCAGCGCTTCGTCACCCGCCCGGGTCGCGTTCAAATTCAGAAAGAGCGATTCGGCTGTGAGTACGGCTTCTCCGTAGAGATCGTGTTGAGCCTGCTCGCTCGCCTTGTTGCCGATGCGCACTGGCCCCATGCCTCTATAGCCGGGCAGACATTTGGCGACGTGCTCGCCCGGGGTTGGTCCGCCGTCGATGGTATAAATCGGAACGAGATGCGCGTCGTGAGTCTTCGCGCCGACGCCGAGGAGGAAGGCGAGGTAACGCTCGATGGTGCGCATCTCACCCAGGCGACAGAGAGCGTCGGCGGTAAAGTACGCGTCGCGGGGCCAGCAGTAGCGGTAATCCCAGGTGCGCCCGGTGTTGGGAGCTTCGGGGATCGAGGTCGTTATCGCAGGGATGATGGCGCCGGTAGGCTCGTAGACGTTCAGTTCCAACGTAATCGCGGCGCGAATCACCGCGTCGCGCCATTCGGCTGGGGCATGGAGCGAGCGCAGCCAATTGCGCCAATACGC
>JBGQIT010000380.1:0-2752 GCA_041498575.1 Gemmatimonadaceae bacterium | reverse complement strand
CGTGCCCCGAATCGTGGAGCGGCAGGATGTTCGGATGCTGCAGGCGTGCCAACATTCGAATCTCGCGAACGAATCGCACATCGCCGCTCTCAGATCCCTGTTCGGCGTTCAGGACCTTGATTGCAACCTGGCGATCGTGTCTGGAGTCGTTTGCCAGATATACTGTGGCGAATGCGCCTTGTCCGATCTCACGTCCGATTTCGTAGCGGCCGGCCAGCGCCGCTCGCAAAGGCGCGATCGGGTCGCTCGAAGTCAGTGAATTCGCCACGCAGTCTCCTTGGTGGGGCAGAAATATCCTCGAGCATGCTTTATCACTGGAGTCAGCTCCAAGTCGTCGCGTGTGACGTGAACGACGGCACGCAGAACGTGCGTACCGTCGTCCACGACTCAGTTACCGCAGCGATCTGAACGCGGCACGCACGTCGGTGGCGAAGATCTGTGGCTCTTCCCACGCCGCGAAGTGTCCGCCTTTCTCCAGCTTGTTGTAATAGATGAGCTTGGGATACGCCCTCTCTGCCCAACTCCGCGGGGCTTGATAGAGTTCTTCAGGAAACGCGCTTATGGCAACCGGGATGGCGGGGACGTTCTTGAAGCCGAAAAAGGTGGTGCCCTTGTTCTCCCAGTAGAGACGGCCCGAAGAAACGGCTGTGTTCGTCAACCAGTAGAGCGTGATGTTGTCGAGGATGTCGTCTCGTGTGATGTCGCCGAAGGGCTGCCCGGCGAAGAGCTTTACTATGTGGGCATAGCTCCACGCGTCGTGATCGAGCAGGTAGGCTGCCAGGCCGACGGGCGAATCCGCAATTCCGTAAAGCGTCTGCGGGCGTAACCCCATCTGATAGCCATACCCGATGCCTTTCGCATATATGAATTTCAGCCGCTCGTACGCCACAGTCTCGTCGACTGAGAGACCGACTGGAGTCGGAGCGCCTGACTGCGCGGCCTTGTCAATCTCGGGTGGGATCACGCCAGGCATGTTGGAGTGAATGCCGAGTAGTCCGGGAGGCGTCTGTGTAGCCATCACATCAACGACAATCGCGCCCCAATCGCCGCCGGATGCCACAAACTTCGTGTATCCGAGGCGCTTCATCAGCACGGCCCAGGCGCGCGCGATGTGTGCGGGATCCCAGCCGGCAGTGGTCGGTTTGCCAGAAAATCCGTAGCCCGGCATCGACGGAATTACGACATCGAAGGCGTCTTCCGCCCTCCCGCCATGGGCCGTGGGATTGGTAAGGGGATCGACAATCTTCAGTTCCTCGATGATCGAGCCGGGCCATCCATGGGTGATGATGACCGGCAACGCATTTTTTTCCTTCGACCGAACGTGAATGAAATGGATGTCCAACCCATCGATCGTGGTGATGAATTGCGGCAGCGCGTTCAGTCTCGCCTCGACCTTGCGCCAGTCGTACTCTGTCACCCAATAACTGGCGAGCGCCTGCATCGTCGCGAGCTGGACCCCCTGTGACGCATCGGCGACGGGTTCCTTCTCGGGCCACTGCGTCATTTGCACCCGACGCCGGAGCTCGGTGAGTGCCTGCTCCGAGACGTCCACTCGGAATGGCCTGATCGATGTGTCTTCCGTCGGTGTCCGGGCCGCCGGCGCCGTGACAGGCGCCTCGACGGTATTTAGCTCTGGCATTTTCTTGCTCCCATTGAGTGTGGCGAGAGGCTCGCGACTCGAGGTGGCGGCCTGGGCGTGCGCGAGCGTCGAAGGTGACGTGCACACAGCGAGGCCTAGAGTGCAGATCCAGATGAGACGCGCGGTGCTGTCTCGCGCTCGGCATGCTTCATTCGTCATGCAGGTCACGGTGTTCACATACGTCATGCGTGCCTCTATGTGAAAGAGTTTTCCGCGGATGCATCCACTTTGGCACGATGCCAAGGTGTCAACCGCTGAGAGAATCTTTCTGTGCACGGGAACTCGGGGTATTGGACGATGGTGTCGGCAATACTTTGGTATCGAGCACCGCAGCAATTCGCCGGCGCTGCTGTCGGGAATGGAGAGGGCGTCATCTTGGCAAGGCGGATCGAGCGGTGCGGCATTGGACGACGGCACGCCGAATGTGCGTACCGTCGTCCCCATCTTCGCTACCGCAGCGACTTGAGCCCTACGCGCATCTCATCCACCAAAAGCTTCGGCTGTTCCCACGCCGCAAAGTGCCCGCCCTTGTCGAGCTGGTTGTAATGGACGAGCTTGGGATACGCCCGCTCCGCCCAACTCCGCGGTGTATAGTAGACCTCGTCAGGAAAGACGCTCACCGCAACCGGGATAGAGACGTTCTTGGGTCCCAAGTCGGTCTTGGCGAACCCCTCCCAATAGAGACGCGCCGCCGAGATTGCTGTGTTCGTCAACCAGAACAGCGTGGCGTTGTCGAGCACATCGTCCCGGGTAAGGCCTGTCGCCTCCCCGTCGAAAGCACGTGCGATGAGGCGCAAACTGATCGGGTCGTGGTCGAGCAGCCAGGCCGCCACGCCGATGGGTGAATCCGCAATGCCGTACAGCGTTTGCGGGTGCGACCCCATGAAAAACTGTGTTGGAATGGTCTTGTACAAATCGACAACCGTCTCGTACGCGCGCTTCTCTTCGGCCGAGAGACCCGTTGGCGCCGGGCTGCCGGCCGCGGCCGCCTTGTTGATTTCGGGTGGAATCGCGGCGGGCAGGTTCGTGTGGAAACCGATCAATTCCGGATGTCCCTGCGTAGCAAGCAGATCGTTGATAATCGCGCCCCAATCCCCGCCTTGCGCCACATAT
>JBGQIT010000379.1:0-2771 GCA_041498575.1 Gemmatimonadaceae bacterium | reverse complement strand
GTGCTGATTGAGGAGCCAGGCACCGAGCTTGACGTTGTCGATTCCCTCGACCTGGAAGAGCGCAATCGCCCCTGACTGACGATTGTCGAGCGGAGTGAGCACCGAGACTCGCGAGCTCTCCGCCACCACGCGCTTCGCCCACCGGTCACGGAGGTAGCGGAGGCGCGCGACCTTTCTGTCCACCCCGATACCCTGGTGGAATGCGAGGGCCGCCGAGATCGCGTTGTGATTCGCCGCTGGATGGGTGCCGATCTCCTCGTATTTCCGGATGTCGTTGTCCTGAGTCGCTGCCGCCGCCATGAGGGGCCATAGATTTTTCTGCTTGTCCTTCCGCACGTACAGAAATCCGGTGCCGACCGGCGCCAGCAGCCACTTGTGAAGGCTGGTTCCGTAATAATCGCACTTGAGATCGTCGCGCTTGAACGGAAAGTGTGCGTAGGCGTGCGCGCCATCGACGAACACCTCGATTCCGAGCGGACGCGCCATCTCCACGATCTGCCGCACCGGCATTATCTGGCCGGTGAGATTGGTGATGTGCGTGACCTCGATGACCTTCGTCCGCGGCGTAATCGCCGCTCTGAACTGCTCGATGAGATAACTGTCCGACGGCGGTGGAACCTTGAACGAAACCTGTTTCAGGACGATGCCATCGCGCCGCTCTCGCTGCTGCCACGACGTGATCATGCGCCCGTAGTTTTGATTGGTGACAACTACTTCGTCACCGCGCTTGAGATCGAGCCCGAAGATCATGATCTCGTTCGCTTCGGAGGCGTTGCGCGTGATCGCCATTTCTTCGAGATCGCACCCGAAATCGCTGGCGAGATCCCGACGCACGCTTTCGACCCGAGGCTCGAGCACCCGCCACATGTGCTCCACCGGCAGCTCATTGGAGAATCTCAGATCCCTGATCATCGCCTCGAGCACGTGGCTCGGCGTCGGGCTGCATCCGCCGTTGTTGAGATTGATCATCGTGCGGTCGGAGTCGAAGGCGCGCTGAATCTCCGCCCAATAGCTCTCATCGTCAGCGACTGCCTGAGGGGAACGGTCACCCGCGATCGCGTTGGCGCGGAACAGCGACCTGATCGCGTGCTCGCGAAAAACCGGTTGCGTCGCCAGTCCCGCCACCGCCAGCCCCGAAAGAAACTCCCGCCTTGTCGTCATCAAGCCTCCGGTCCCGGAAAACGAAAGAGCGGCCGTCATCGATAATGACGGCCGCTCAATAATATGACTCCGCTGTCAGCCCAGCGAGACTCGCGACTGCCTACTGGTACTGGATGTAGTGGGGTTTCGGATTCAGCAGCAGCACTTCCGCCGGCGTGAGAATCGGATCACCCAGTTTCGTGTCGTTGTGATAAAAGATCTTGAATCCCGTGAACTGCACCGGCTGCGTCTCGACATAGGCGCGGTACGAATCGTACTTGAGCCAGGGTTGGCCCCACCCGTCCATGTTGATCACCACCTGGACTCGCGGGTCGAGCCGGATCTTCGGCGCTCCCTTGAGCATGTCGTGCGTGAAGCGGTGCACCACGAGAACCTTGGGAGGCAGAGCGTTCTGCTTCACCAGGTCCGCCAGCAGACCGATGGCGTAGTTCACGTCATCAGAGCTCATGGTGCCGATCCGCGCGCCCGGCTTGTCGGTCACCATGGCTTTTTGCTTCCGATCCATCCTCGGCTTCATCGAGAATTCGGGATCGAGTCCGAGCATTACGTTCGGTCTTTTCAGAAATGGAATGAGGCGCGGCAGCTCTTCCTGTACCGTGCTCTGGCCTACCTGTACATCGAGAAAGAGCAGGGCGTTTCGCGTGGCGGCCCATGATGCGACCTTCTCGAGGAGAGTGTCGGCCATGCGGAGGCGATATTTTCCGTCACGTCCAGGGCCCCCTTGCGCCACGACCGCGATGAGATGCAACGCGGGCTGCACAGGAGTGGCTGGATCCGCCTTCTGCCACTCCGCGATTTCCTTGTCCAAACGCGCCAGCATTTTATCGGGCGGAAGCTCTCCGAGGATTCCCATCCTCTTCGAGAGCGGATTCCCGTAGAAAGCGACGATTCGACGCGCCGGGAGAATGGATCCCGGAAGCGGAGGCGGGGTTTTTACTGGCCACCTCGTGTTTTCCAGTCCCGCGGTGACGGCTTTTACGAGCGCGAGGCTGTCTTTCTTGGTGCGGCCTTTCACCGAAGGGACGGTGATCGGCGGATCCTTGGCAGCCGAATCCTTGCCGACAGTCGATGCGGTGCTCGACGCAGTCGTGGGAGCTAATGGAGTCGATGGGGTCGATGAGGCAGTGCCCGCGACCCCTTGTGGCACCGCTGCCGCGAGCGGCGGACCAGCCGGCGGAATCGCCTCGATACCGGGCGTGGGCCGCGTGTCCTTGCCTGCGGCGCAAGCAAGTGAAGCTATGAGAGCGAATGAGGAGAGCATGGGGATAGACGACGACCTATGAAAAACGTATTGCATTAGCTCGGACTGAAGAGTTGTTGATTTTGGGCGGGGTTCTCTGGCTCGGTAATTCATAAACCGGGCCCAGATGGTTGGAGTCTCTCCTACACCTCGGTCAGAATTTCGCTCGGCCATCGGGCGCGGCACTCTCCTTGCTTTCGGTATATGTTCGGGATATTCTAGCAGGGCTATGTCCGACCGCAACGCCGCCATCCGCGCGCTCATCGAGCATCGATTTCCAGATGCGACACCGGTCACTCACCGGACCGCGGAACCGGTGGCGACGGGCATCGAGGTACTCGATGCGATTCTTCCCGGACGCGGTCTCCCT
>JBGQIT010000378.1:0-2799 GCA_041498575.1 Gemmatimonadaceae bacterium | reverse complement strand
CGGATTCGACGATGAGTCGGCGGAGCCACAGGACCTGCTTATTCTGCTCGAGGCGCTGCACATCCCGCATGCGTACATTGTGGGGCATTCGCGCGGCGGTGGGATAGCGCTTCGATTCGCGGCTGCCTATCCGGATCGGGTAGATGCTCTGGTGCTGTACGGCGCCGGACCAGAGGGGGCGGGTTTTCCAATTCCTCCAGACATCCTTCAGCTGTTCGGGTCTCTTCCCGGCATCGCGAAGCAGTATGGACTTGATTCTGTCGGGAAGCTGCTCTTCTCAACACAACTTGTGTGGGTGCCGCCGGGCCGGACCGATGTGACCGCGCACTATCGCAGGCTCTGGGCGTCCTATTCCGGCAAGGATCTGCTCGACCCTCATCCGCAATCCGGGCGCGTCCCGGTGCCGAACATCGCGCAGCTCTCTTCGCTCCGGATGCCGACGCTCGTCATCATCGGCGACCACGAGATGCCATTCATCGCGGCCGCCGCGGACACGTTTGTACACCGCATTCCAAACGCGAAGAAGGTCGTGATTCCGAACGCCGGGCATGGCGCACACTTCGCGCAACCGCTTACCTTCAACTCCGCCTTGCTGGATTTCTTCTACGCCGTGGAGCGGACCAAGAAGCATTGAACGCAATCGAAATGCGCGCGCTGCGCAAGGTTTACAAGGGTAGCGGAAAGTCCAAGCCTGGCGGCTCGTCCTACAGTGCGCGATGGGCTCCGCCCGGCACGACCGCGCCACCGTCGGGCGACGTGATTGCGCTCGAGTCGCTCGATCTCGACATCGGGGCTGGTGAGTTCTTTGGACTTCTCGGTCCGAATGGCGCCGGAAAGACGACGGCAATCGGGATTCTCACCACGCGTGTCCGCCCCACTTCGGGAAAGGCGACCGTCGCGGGCGCGGACGTGGTGGAAGACTCGGTGCGCGTTCGTCAGACGATCGGGGTCGTTCCGCAGCGCCCGAACGCCGACCTGAGCCTCAACGTGCTGGAGAACCTCCAGTTCCACGCCGCGTACTTCGGCATACACTTCGATGTCGCGACGAAGCGCGCGCACGAGCTGCTGGAGCGCCTGGGGCTCTCCGACAAAGCGTCGTCGAAGATGGCGGAGCTGTCCGGCGGCCAGCAGCAGCGGCTCATGATCGTGCGCGCGCTGATGCACGAGCCGGACATCCTCTTCCTCGACGAGCCGACGGTGGGGCTCGATCCGCAGGCAAGGCTCGGTCTGTGGGAGATCCTTCGCGATTTGCACGATCGCGGGCGCACCATCGTAATGACAACGCATTACATGGACGAAGCCGACAGACTGTGCGATCGCCTCGCCATTATCGACCGCGGCCACCTTCTCGCTCTCGACACGCCACGCGCGCTCAAGGCCAAAGCCCCGGGTGGTACGCTGCTCGAGCTGGTGCTGGACGGTGATGCGATGCCGGCCGCGGAGCTGGCGGAGGCGATAGCGGGCATCAGTAGAGTGGAGGCCCATGATGGACTTCTGCGCGCGCATAGCGATCGCGGCGGGCAGGTTCTGCCCGCTCTCATCGAAGTCGCGGAATCCACGGGGCGAACGGTTACGGACATTCGGTTGCTCCAGCCCAGTCTGGAGACGCTGTTCGTCTCGCTGACCGGAAGGAAGCTCGGATGACGGCGATCGCTCTGAACGCACCCCGGCCGGAAGTTCGGGCGTCATCGGTGTTCTTCGCGTTGCTGCGACGCGACGTGCGAGTTGCGCGTCGCGAGCTGCCGTTCTTCTTGCTGCGGACGACGATGCAGCCGCTCATGTTCGTGATCGTGTTCGGGTATCTGCTGCCCAGGATGGGATTCATGGGGCGAGGCTACACGACCGCGCTCTTGCCCGGAGTGCTGGCGATCAGCCTCACCTTCTCGAGCATTCAGTCCGTCGCGCTGCCGATGGTCCAGGACTTCGGCTGGACGAAGGAGATCGAGGATAGACTGCTGGCGCCGGTTCCGATCTGGCTCGTGGCGGCGGAGAAGATCGTCTCGGGAGTGCTGCAAGGCGTGGTGTCGGCGCTGTTCGTGTTGCCGGTGGCGCGTCTCATCATGGGACCGATTCCCAATCTCACCTTCGGCCACGTCGGTGACGTGCTCCTGATCACGGTCCTCGGCGCCGCGGCCTTCTCTTCACTCGGCCTCTTCCTCGGCACCGCGATCCAGCCACAGCAGATCGGTTTGATGTTCGGCGTCATTCTCGCGCCGATGATTTTTTTCGGCTGCGCCTATTATCCGTGGGAGGGGTTGAGCGTCGTGCCAGTGATGAAGTATGCCGTTCTGATCAATCCGCTCGTCTACGTAGCGGAAGGGATGCGCGCGGCTTTGACGCCGACGGCGCCACACATGGAGCTGCCAGTGGTGGTAATCGCGCTCCTCGTTATCACGGCGTTCTTCTGGAGACTGGGAATGAAATTCTTCATGAAGCGGGCGGTAGGGTAGTGGCTGGCGCAGCGGCGATTGTCAGGAACGGGCAGGCCAAATTCGTGGGTGCGCCGGATACAGTGGAAATATCCATAGTGATGCCGTGTCTCAACGAGGCCGACACGCTCGCGGTGTGCATCAAGAAGGCGCTAGCGGCGATCGACGAGCATGGGATACGCGCGGAAATCATCGTCGCCGACAACGGCTCGACGGACGGCTCGCAGCAGATCGCCGAATCGCTTGGCGCGCGGGTTGTGCCTGTGGCAATGCGGGGCTACGGCAGCGCCCTGATGGGTGGCATCGAAGCGGCGCGAGGTCGCTACATACTCATGGGCGACGCCGATGACAGCTACGACTTCGGTGAAGT
>JBGQIT010000377.1:0-2824 GCA_041498575.1 Gemmatimonadaceae bacterium | reverse complement strand
TCGGTTGCGCTTTCGGCTGCGCCTATTGCTACGCGCGCTACACCCACCGCTACGTGATGGAGCGCGCGGCCACCGACGAAAAAATGACCGACGTCCTCGGCGAGGCGTACAACCGGCTGCCGCCATGGCTCGCCTTCGAGCGGAACATTTTCGTGAAGCGAAACGCGCCCGAGGTTCTGAGTCGCACGCTCCGATTCGGAAGCGACCGCCACCTCAAGCTGCTAGCTGGCGAGACGATCGTGATCGGAACCGCCACGGACCCGTACCAGCCGGCTGAGAGAAGATTCAGGGTGACACGCGGAATTCTCGAGGTACTCGCGGAGCATCCGGGATTGAGCGTAGTGATCATCACCAAGAGTCCGCTTATCACGCGCGACATCGATCTGCTCTCGCGGATCAATCGTCTCTCGCACCTCACCATCCACATCTCGCTTATCACTCTCGACCGTGAGTTGGCGCGGAGGATCGAGCCGCGGTCACCCACGCCGGAGTCCAGGGTGCGCGCTCTGACCCGACTTCGCGAAGCGGGAATCGATGCGGGAATCAACTGCATGCCGGTGCTGCCCGGCATCACTGACAACCCTTCCGATCTGGAGGCGCTGGTGAAGCGGGTCTCGGAAGCCGGCGCGACCTATGTCGGCGCGTGCGCGGTGAGACTCCAGTCCGAAGCGAGAAAGCGATACCTGCCCTTCATCGAGCAGGAATTTCCGCACTTGGCGGAAAGGTACCGGAATACCTACGGGAACAGCTCGAGTGCGGGCGAAAAATACCGCGAAGGTCTGGCCCGCTTCTTCGAGAAGATGTGCGCGAAGTACGGGGTGCGCGGCTGGTCGAGGCGGGACCAAGAAGAAGGGGACGAGTCGCCTGATTCGGCGCTCGTCCCCAATGTGCAACTGTCCTTCGAGATATAACGAAGGGCCGGCGGCGCGAGCCGCCAGCCAGCACTACTTCGCTACTGCCTTCTTCTTGGCGACGTGGTGAGAGGCCTTCTTCACTTCCTTCGCCTCGGTCTTCGTGCTTTCGCCTTCAGCCTTCGCTTCGGAAGCCGTTCCGCCGGAGCTCATGCTGTTGCCCGCGGTACCGCGAGTCGGCGGGTTGTCGTTCGGGCCGAACCCAATGTTCATAGCGGCGAGCAACGCGGCTGCGTTATTGGCGGAGTTGAACTTCTTGGCGCAGGTAGCGATAGCGCGACGCGTCTGCGGGCCGTAACGGCCGTCCACGTTCGTCACACCGCAACCTTGGTCACGCAGCTCCTGCTGCAGCGCCAGGAACTGGATCTTCGAGAGTCCAGCCTGAGCAGAAGCCAGGGCTGGGGCGGCGATTAAAGCGATAACAGCGATGGACTTCTTCATCTTCGATGCCTCCGATCAGGGATGGTCTCTACCGTTCTACTATACAGTACAGAGTTTAATACAGTACAGAGATGTCGTAGCGCTGCAAGGTCTACGCCGGGGGCGAGATTCGCAGCCGTGAAATGGACAAAAAAAACGCCCGGCTCGCAAGGAGTCGGGCGTTCTTTTTTCCAGACATCTCAGCTCTAGCGAAGCGCCTGGATGATCAGGGCGCCAACCGCGAGGAGTGCCGCGCCAATTGCGATTGCCGAAACGGGCGTGATCGTGACCTGCTGCTTCCACCAGTTGGTGGCGGTGCCGGGTGTGTCAGGCAGAGACGCCATGATACGCTGCTGGACGTGCACCGGGGTGACCCGGCGACGGAGCATCTCGCTCTCGGCGTTTATGCGGGTCCACAGCTCCACCTTCGATTTGCCCTCAGCCTCACTTGCGCGCATTTCATCCACCTCACCGTCAAGCCAGTCGTGCAGTAATGTGTGACCAGGTACTCCGTTGATCGGAACCTCCCGGTCGTACATCTGCTCGGCGGGCTTGTCTTTTCTTTGAACGGGCTCTCTGCCCGTGATTTTTTCGTTGCTATCGAAACCGGCTTCATCGCGCATCATGCGTACTTCTCCTCGAGCAGTTGTTGGAGGGCCTCTCGCGCTCGATGCACTCGCATCTTTAAAGCGCCAACGGTCGTTTCCAGTAACAGCGCCATCTCTTCGTACGATCTCCCCTCTACGTGCTTCATCACGAACGCTTCACGCAGCGAGGGAGCGAGTCTGGCCAGAGCAAACTGCAGATCCGTACGCAGCTCGTTGCGATCCATCTCTTCTTCCGGCGTCGAGTACGTCGAGGGTTGATCATCCTCGTCGTAGCTCACGTGCGTTCGCCGAATGTTCTTCAGCCAATCCTTGCACGAATTAGCGACGATTCGAAACACCCAAGCGTCAAATCTGCCGCGAACTTCGCCCAAATGCTGATAGGCTTTAATAAAAGACTGTTGAAGTATGTCTTCCGCCACATCCGGACTTCCGGTCATTCCAAGTGCATGTCGGTACAGGGGATCGCTATACCGGGTTATCAGAACCCCGAACGAATCCTTTGAACCCGCCAGAACCTTGGCAATGATCTCCTGATCAGCATCGATCAGCGGCGCCGCGGCATCCGGCGTCGAGCCCCCCGCACCCAGCGTTTGAGCACTCTGATTTTGCAGCGGTGTGGCTGTCATCTTCACCTGCCTAATGTAATCCCTTTGCGTGGCCCTATATAGACCCAACTGGCGCGGGGATAACACCTTATCACCGTTACGACGTTTTGACGATCAATGGCTCGTGGAAGCAACCGAGTTTGGCGAAGCAGCCTCATTTTTTCGGAGCCGTACCATATAGAGGTGCTCGAGGGCAATATCGCGATGATAATGCCGCCCTTCCCGGTCGCTGTCTGCCCGGTACCGCCTGTATCGCTGGCTGAAATGGGACACCTTTCCG
>JBGQIT010000376.1:0-2826 GCA_041498575.1 Gemmatimonadaceae bacterium | reverse complement strand
TTGCTCGGCCAGAAATATCCGGTCGAAGAAGTGTGCGGAATGCGATTCCTCAAAGCCGACTCCGCGGCGGTTACGACATACCATGATGAGGCGATCGCCGCGCTCGGGCGCGTTCGCGTCGGCTCATTGTCGCCGGCACGGGATGCGTGCCGCGCCGCTCTCGATGATGCGCGCGTTCAGCGGCTCGAGCGTATCAACCCCTCCTACGTCGTAAAGAACAAGCCAGTGGTGCCGCCCAGCCGCCCCCGCAAGAAGCCGATCAAAAAACCGCAACCCGTTGCGCCGCAAGACACTAGCTCGTCCGCTTGACGGCATTGAAGCGCCCCGGGTTGTCCGGGGCTGCTTCGCTGCGTAGACTGGAACCAGCGTCTGTACGGCGGCCGACCGGCCGAGGGCGGGCGCTCCATTAACCAGGAGTCGTTTTGAAGCGTTCTCTTTTCGTTGTTGCCCTCGCGGGCACGGCGCTACTCTCGCTCCCGTTTGAGGCGCGCGCACAAGTCGCAAACCCGGTGCATTTCGGAGTGGCCGCCGGCGCGGCGATCCCGACAAGCGATCTCTCGAACGGTTTCAGCACGGGATTCAACGGCACCGTAACGTTGGGGTTGGAGCCGACCATGATTCCGCTCGGTGTCCGGATCGATGGCGCGTACAACCAGTTCGGCATCAAGGGTGGCGGAGGCAATGCACACTTCACGAGTGTGAGCGGGAATCTGGTGTACAGCATACCCTCGACCGGCGTCTCGCCGTATCTGATCGGCGGCATCGGCTGGTACAATACCGCGATCACGGTGACCGGCTTTGGCAGTGGCTCGGACAACCATTGGGGCTGGAACCTGGGCGGCGGAATCAAGATGCCACTCAGTGGATTCGACACGTTCCTCGAGGCCCGGTACAATCAGATTCAGGGCAACGGCGGATCGCTGAAGTTCATCCCGATCACCTTCGGAGTGATGTTCTAAGGGTTTCTCACCAGGCAGGCCAACCAAAGGAAATCGGGAGAGGGCGAAACAGCTCTCTCCCGTTTTTGCGTGCTCCCCTGTAACCGGAGCGCAGATTCAGCCATACTGCATGGACCGTTTCTCGCGAATCCCGTGGATCCCGAACGAGTCCAGAGCTGAATGCGCATTCTAGTCGTTGATGACGACCGAGCGATACTGAAGCTCATCACCCGCGTGCTACGCGATGAATCTTACGCCGTAGACACGGCGTCCACCGGCGAGGAAGCGCGTACGCTGGCGCTCGTGAATGAATACGACGGAATAATTCTCGATCTGCAGCTGGGAGACCGGCACGGATTTGAAATTCTCCAGGAGCTAAGGCGGAACGGACGGCCCACTCCCGTACTTCTCTACTCCGGGCAAGCCGACACCGAATCCATCGTTCGCGGTCTGGACGCCGGCGCCGATGATTACGTCGTCAAGCCAGTCTCGAACGAGGAGCTTCGCGCTCGCGTACGAACTCTGATCCGTAGGGGCGCCGGGAGCTCGCGTGTCGGCGAGCAGGCTCGCACGGGCAATCTCACGTTGAATCGCCTCACTCGCCGAGTGACGTGCGACGGTGAAGACGTAAGCCTCACATCCATGGAGCTCAAGCTCCTGGAGCACCTCATGCTCCGAACGGGCGAGACCGTCACCAGGAGCGAGCTACACGATAAGGTCTGGGACATGCACTTCGATCCCAGCTCGAATGTCATCGATGCCCACGTCGCGCGATTGAGAAAAAAGCTGCAGAAGGCGGGAGCGTCTGCAGCCATCACAACTCGTCGCGGAATGGGTTTTGTGCTCGACTCTGTAACTCCTTCTGCGGACACTAGTTAGCCACATCGGCGACCGTGACAGAGCCGTCATAGTCGCTTAACAAAGGCGTCACAGAGGGGGGTGCATATTGTGCCTCATAAGAAAGCACACTGACTGAGCTGCGGCTCACGATACTCTGAGGCTCTGCAAAGATGGTTCGACTTCGCTGCATGTTGACTGGAATCGCACTCGGAACGGCGCTGATGTCGCATGGCGCAGTTGCGCAGGGATCCTCGGTCAGCCTCACGCACGTCGTCACTGTCACAGTTCCCCCACGCGTGAAGGTCCAGGTCAGCAACGTCACTCCGCTTGCTCAGACCACAGCGACCGTATCATCGAAACAGACGCCGATCGATGGCCTGGCGCTCAGCATCAGTGCGACGCAGGCGTGGACTGTCTCGATCACTTCAGCAGGCAAGACGTCGGACATGCAGTGGTCGCACGATCGGAGCTCGGGCTTCGCCAAGATTGACGGGGACGCCATGGTCGCCTCGGGAACGCTTTCGCAGGTTCCTACCGCCGCCACGGTCTTCTTCCGCAACCCAGCCGAGTCAGTTCGAAGCGCCACGGAAGGTTCGGAAACCGTCACGCTCACCGTAGCGGCACAGTAGGATCGGAACGGTTGCGAGTGGTTGCACCGAGTATCTGCCACTGCCGGCAGCAGATCTCCAAGAAAAAAACGCACCCTGGGTCGGGGTGCGTTTTTCTTTGCTGCGCCGTACGCGTTAGCGCGTGAAGAACGAAAGTCCGATCAGTAGCCCGATCTCGTTCATCCCACCGTTGCCGAATTCGCGCACGTAGTTGGCTTCCATTCTCGTCGCGAGGCGGCGATCCTCGAAGGGAAGCTTGAGCCCGACGCCGACACCCGCGTTCCCGCTGCTGTTACTGCCCCCGCCTGTCACGCTAACGCCGGTAACCCCGGCGAAGGGACGCAGGTAGAGCCCATTACCCACGCGATCACCGTCAGGAATGAGGAGCAAGCCGACTTCAAATCCGTACGCCGTGACCCCACCGCCATTGGCATGCAGCG
>JBGQIT010000375.1:0-2860 GCA_041498575.1 Gemmatimonadaceae bacterium | reverse complement strand
TTTCGCGCCGAAGGTGAGGCGATTCAACGCCTGAATTATCTGCTGATCGGCGGGGAGCTCGCGAACATCGGAGCGCGCTATAACGGTTTTCGCCGGATTCTTCGCACCGGATTTCTGCGCGGAGACACCAACTGGCGCGATGCTGACGAGCGTCGCCGCAATGATTCCGATCAGTTTTGTGATACGCATTGTCCCCCTCGCCGCGTACTGTAGAGTAGACGCGCACCTCGGCTGGACGTTAATCCCCTCTGTAACGGATCCATATCGGCCGCCAACCTTCCACGCCATTCAGCTATCTAATAGGGGCTGACACGATAGCGGACCCCTTACACCCCCTATGCCCTCGATCTCCGATCGCCTCCTTTCCGCTCTTGGCGGATCCTACACCATTGAGCGCGAGCTCACTGGCGGCGGGATGGCGCTCGTATTCGTCGGCGAGGATCACGACCTCGGGCGCAAGGTCGTCATCAAGATCCTTCCGCCCGAGTTGGCGGCGAGCGTATCGGCCGAGCGTTTTCGCCGCGAGATACTGACGGTCGCGAGACTTCAGCACCCGCATATTGTTCCGGTATTGAAAGCCGGTGATGTCGACGGACTCCCATATTTCGTCATGCCGTACGTCGATGGCGAGTCCATCGATGTCAGATTGCGTCGCACTCGTACGCTCAGCGTTCGCGAGACGCTCGGTATCATGAAGGATGTGGCGCGCGCGCTGGCGTTCGCGCATGAGCATGGTGTCGTTCACCGCGACATCAAGCCCGGCAACGTTCTTCTGGCCGCGGGCTCGGCGACCGTTACGGATTTCGGTGTGGCGAAGGCGCTGTCCTCAGCGCGCAGATCCGGCGAGAAGGGAGCAGGGCTCACGAATACCGGGATGTCGCTCGGCACGATTCTCTACATGGCGCCGGAGCAAGCAGCGGGTGATCCCGACATCGACGGACGCGCGGACATATACTCGCTCGGAGTCACCGCGTACGAGATGCTCGCGGGCGTGGCGCCTTTCGCGAATCTCGGTCCCCGCGCGATGCTGACGGCGAGACTCACACTTCCTCCTCCGCCGCTCTCGACGATTCGCAAAGATGTTCCGGCTGGTCTCGAGCGCCTGATAGCGCGCTGTCTGGCGATCGATCCAGCAGATCGCCCGCAGACCGCGGGCGCGCTCGTCGAGGCGCTGGAAGATCCGGAGACAATGAGCGGATCATTCGTTTCAACGCCGTCGATGGCAGCTCGTCGGGGAAGCCGTGCGGTGAAGCGCGTGCTGATCGGCGCGCTGGCGCTGGTTGGCGCGATTGCGGTAAGCGCGGGGATTTACACGCGACTGCATCCCAATACCGCCGGGGCGCTCGCCGTATCGACTGGTGTTTCGCACAAGCCCATCGATCTCGGAGTCATCGCCGTGTTGCCGTTCGTGAGTCTCGGCGCCGATTCGGCGAACGCTTATCTCGCGACAGGGGTGACGAATGCGGTCGCGGGGAAGTTATTGAAGACTCCAGGCCTGCGTGTTCTCGCGCCAGGACGTCCGCGGTCAGTGAAGCGTCGGAGCGACACGACCAGCACCGCCAACTTTTCCGCGCGACTGGTGCTCGAAGGAACCGTCGAGCGCATTGGTAACAGACTGCGGGTGACCGCGCGTCTGAGCAACACCGACGACGACGTGATGCAATGGGCCGACGTGTTCGACCGGGATGTCAAAGATCTTTTCGCGGTCGAGGATGAAATCGCGGCTGCTATCGCAGCATCCGTGACGGGCGCGACAATCGAGGTTTCCTCAAACCGGTGTCTGCCTGGGGCGTGCACCCTTCAGTGGCAGAGAGTCCGGCTCCGCTTGGGAGGCTCACCTTCTACCCCGCCGCTGCGGCCGGCACAAACGTAGGTGTGCTGGGACCGGCTTGGAGCGCGGTTGCCGGCGGCACGGGCGCTCCCCGAGCAAGGGGATTAACTAAAAGTGCTCGTTTAGTTAAATCGGACTTTAAGCAGCGGAGCTGACGAGCACGATTGCAAAACCGTCATACCCCTTGATACCTACCGTTTGAATTGCAGTCCCGCTCGCGCGTGATTCGGCGCCGAGTAGCTCGATGAAACGCCGAACTCCCTGGACGCTCGGATCGCTGCTGTCGGCATCGATCACAGCTCCGTCCCGGACTACGTTGTCCACGACGATGAGCGTGCCCGGGCGCGATAGCTTCAGTGCCCACTCGAAATACGTAGGAATGTTTGGCTTATCGGCGTCGATAAAGATCAAGTCAAACGGGCCACGCCGTTCGGCCGAAAGTTGCGGAAGTATTTCCACCGCGTTTCCGATCCGCACATCTACAACGTCTCGGAAGCCCGCCCGGGCGACGTTGAGCTGCGCGACCTCTGCGTGCTTCGGGTCCACTTCCAGCGTGATTAAACGTCCCCCCGCACGCAGTCCTCTGGCCATCCAAATCGTGCTATACCCGCCCAGGGTTCCGATCTCGAGGATCGAGCGAGCGCCTACAATCTGCGCCAGCATCTGCAACAACTTTCCCTGGGTGGGGGAGACGCTGATGGCCGGTAATCCGGCCGCTACGCTAGTCTCGAGCGCCGACTGCAGAATCGGATCGCTAGGGAGCAAGCTTTCGGAGAAGTACTGATCGACCTGAGTCCATTGATCTTCAGCCATCGCGTGGGGAAGTTCGAGTTCTGCCAGCTAGCGAGTCAGCTTCAGCGTTCGTCAGGCGTTACGTGGCGAAGAAAGAACCAGGCGGAAGCCGTCGGGGTCGCGAAGTCGAAAGACCCGCGCGCCCCAGGCGTCAGCAGGCTCAGAATCGAGTACCGCGCCCGCGCGCTTGGCGTTGGATGCCAAGGCGTCGATATCCTGTGCGGTGGTGATTTGGAG
>JBGQIT010000374.1:0-2941 GCA_041498575.1 Gemmatimonadaceae bacterium | reverse complement strand
GAACGTTGCAGGTCACCACCCCGTCGGACAGGGAGATCGCGATGACCCGGGTCTTCGATGCCCCGCGCACTCTGGTCTTCGATGCCTGGACCAAGCCTGAGCTGCTCAAGCGCTGGCTGGGAGTATTCGGAAACTGGTCGTTCGCCATCTGCGAAGTCGATCTCCGGGTGGGCGGCAAGTATCGCTATGTATGGCGCGGAAAAGACGGAAAGGAAATGGGGATGGGCGGCGTCTATCGTGAGATCGTACGTCCCGAGCGAATCGTCACGACGGAAGAGTTCGACGATCCCTGGTACCCGGGCGACGCGCAGGACACGACGGTCTTCGTTGAAAAGGGCGGCAAGACGACAGTCACGACCACGGTGCGCTACGCGTCGAAGGAAGCTCGCGACGGCGTTCTGAAATCCCCGATGGAGAGCGGCGTAGCGCAGAGCTACGACAAGCTTGCCGAAGTGTTGGCCTCAACCACTGCCCGGAAAGTCAAATGACCGTTCCTACAGCGACAACGAGTGCAGATCCCCGCCGCCTGGGGCGGAGCGTGGCCGCAGTGCTGCTGGGGTTTGTGGCGGTCTTCATTCTTTCCCTCGGGACCGACCAGGTGCTTCACGTGCTCCATGTATATCCGCCCTGGGGCCAGGCGATGTACGAGCCGGGCTTGAACTTTCTGGCGCTATCCTATCGTATCGTTTACACCATCATCGGAGCGTATATCACTGCGAAGCTTGCCCCTCAGAATCCGATGCGTCACGCATTGGTTCTGGGCGTCGTAGGCACAGTAGTGGGCACGGCCGGTGCGATAGCGACGATCCCCCTGCACCTTGGGCCGAACTGGTACCCGATCGCGCTCGTGCTCTCTGGCTTGCCGTGTTGCTGGCTAGGCGGAGCTCTATACAGCGCGAGACACCCCGAACGTTGAGGAGAGGAGCGAGGTAACATGCAAAAAACTACCAGGCGAAAAACCGCCACGCGAAAAGCCCCTGCGCGAAAAATCTCCGGGCAAAAAATCACGCCGTTCCTGTGGTTCGACGGCAACGCCGAAGAGGCGATGAAATTCTATGTCTCTGTCTTCAGGAACTCAAAGATTGTGAACGTCTCTCGATATGGCGGTCCGAAAGGGACCGTGATATCCGGGACATTCCAACTCGCTGGGCAACAATTCCATGCCCTGAACGGTGGCCCGCAATACAAGTTCACTGAAGCCATATCGCTCTTCGTGAACTGCGAGTCTCAGGAAGAAGTTGATGAACTGTGGGAGAAGCTGTCGCAAGGCGGAGAAAAGTCACGATGCGGCTGGCTGAAGGACAAATTCGGCCTGTCGTGGCAGGTCATTCCCTCTGTCCTGGGCAAGATGTTGACAGACAAAGATCCTGAGAAAGCGAAGAGGGTCATGAACGCCATGCTTCAAATGGATAAGATCGACATAAAGAAGTTGAAGCAGGCATACGACACGAGGTAGTCGTAGCCGCTCCGGCGGCGATCGGGCGCGGCTGGAATGCAACGACTGATCAGTCAACTAAAGTTCTAGTTGACAGCGCCCATCACGGAGGCGAGTATTTACTAATCCTTTCGTAGCAGGCAACGATGGACGTGTCATTTACCGAACGCGAGCTCGACGTGATGTCCATCCTCTGGGACAAGGGCTCGGCAACAGTGGCCGAAGTTCGTGAAGCTCTCGACGAGGACTTTGCGTATACGACGGTGCTCACCGTCCTGCGCACGCTCGAGGCAAAGGGATATGTCGGGCACCGTGAGGAAGGGAAGGCGCACCGCTACTCGCCCCTCGTGCACCGTGCAGCGGCTGGACAGTCCGCCCTGCACCGAATCACCGACAAAGTGTTTTCCGGATCCGCCGAGCTGCTGCTGACCCAGCTGGTCTCGGGGCGGAAACTGAAGGCCGACGAATTGAAGCGGATGCGTCAGCTTCTCGACACGCGGCTGAAGGAGGCGACCCGATGATTGCCGGTTGGATGGTCTACAGCATTCTCCTCGGTGGGCTGTGTGCGCTGGCCGCGCACGCCCTCGAGACATCGGCGCGACTTACGAGGCTGCCGACGCGCTGGCTTTGGCTGGGAGCCTTGCTGGCGACAGTGGGGACAAGCACGAGTGCGCTCTTTACCGCCATTGGCGGGGCTACAAGGCTGATTCCGCGCCGCCTCGGAAATACGTGGCTCGACGATCCCGCCGGCACTTACATCCAGTACTACGAATCCATCGGTCGTCTGGACCGTTATCTCTCTCCGCTGCTCTGGACGTCTTCAGCCGTCGTTGCCGCGATATTCGCGATCGCCATTGTGAGGTTGGTGGATCGGCGCCGCGCCTGGCTCAGAACTTCTCTCGATGGTCAGTCGGTGCTGGTGTCCGACACGGAAGGGCCGGCAATTGTCGGATTGGTGAGGAGCGCCATAGTCGTGCCGAGGTGGGCGTTGGCGGAGAGCCAGCGAGTTCGCTCGTTGATCATCGCCCACGAGCTCGAGCACCAGCGCGCCGGAGATCACTTGCTGAGCGCGATCGCACTGGTCCTGACAGTGGCGCAGCCGTGGAACCCGGCCATATGGTGGATCGCCCGTCGACTGCGGTTGGCGCTGGAAGTCGATTGCGATTCCCGGGTGCTAAGACGCGGGTCCGATCCTCGTGCCTACGGTTTACTGCTTCTGGAAGCCGGATCGCGGGCGGCCGGGTGCCGCCTACCCATCCCGGCGCTGTCGCGTCCCCTCTCTTCGTTGGAGGAGCGCCTCAGTGTTATCACGGCCGAGCGGCGCTCGAGCCGGATGCGAGCAGCGAGGCTGGTGCTGGTTGCCGGAATTCTGGTCGCGACCGCCGCGTTCATGCCGGAGCCGAGCGCACTGCACTGCATGCTTTATTACATGGGGTTCGGTGGTCCCGCACAGCACGGCCAGGTCGGGTTCGGTGGTCACGCCCAGCATGCGCACGTCGGGAACGG
>JBGQIT010000373.1:0-2943 GCA_041498575.1 Gemmatimonadaceae bacterium | reverse complement strand
GACGGCACGGAGAAGTTTCTCTTCCGCCTCGAAGACGGCGAGTTCATCGAGACAGTCGCGATCCCGGAGGGGTCGCGCATGACTCTGTGCATCTCTTCTCAGGCTGGCTGCGCGCTTCAATGCGCGTTCTGCGCCACAGGCGCCATGGGGTTCACACGCAATCTCCAGATGTTCGAGATCGCCGGACAGGTGCGCGAGATGAAGCTGCTCTCTCCGCCCATGCAGGTGACGAACGTCGTCTTCATGGGAATGGGCGAGCCGCTGATGAACTGGAGAGCCGTCGATCCCGCCCTCACTGTTCTCAACTCGCCCTCGGGTCTGGGAATCGGGGCGCGGCATATCACTGTTTCAACGGTCGGCGTTCTTCCGGGGATCGTCGCTTTGGGAGAGCGCCAGGAACAATTCAGGCTCGCAATCTCGATTCACGCGCCGAATGATGATCTGCGACAGTCGCTGATGCCCATCAACACCAAGTACCCACTGGCCAGCGTCATCGAAGCCGCGAAGGTCTTCGATCGGCGAGTGACGTTCGAGTACGTGATGCTGGGCGGAATCAACGATGGCGCCGAGCAGGCGGCGCAGCTTGCGGTACTCGCGCGGGAGTGTGGCGCTTTCGTGAATCTCATTCCTCTTCATCCCGGCGGAGCCGGAGACTTCACGCCAAGCCCGCCACAACAGATCCAATGGTTCGCTCGGCGCCTTCGGGCTCAGCGCGTCGAGGTCGCGGTGCGAAAGAGTCGCGGTATGGACATCGCCGCGGCTTGCGGGCAGTTACGGGTGGAACGGCTGCGGCGGCGGACGCCAGTCGGCGCCGATAAGGACGGTGACGTCCAGGTAGCGTGAGCTGTCGGGACGCGTAGCGACCGGAGCATTCATCGCCCGGCCGACCAGGCGCGCCCACGCAGGGTGCGATGAGCGATCGTAGACGATTGTAGTTGCTCGTTGCTCGCTCACGTTGCCCGAGCCGACGACATCGAAGCCTCGGTCGCGGAGATATAGCGTCGCGCGACGCGCCAGACCTTTCGTCCTGGTCGCGTTCAGAACTTCCACCTTGATTCGCGTTCCGTCCGGCGCCCGCGCATCATCGGGCGCGTAGCTCACTTTGGGCGTCGCGAATGCGTTCATGATCAGCCAAACGATCCACCCGATGACGCACAGAATCAGAAAAACGAGAATGATTCTGCCGTAGCGACGTCGGCGGGGCCGTTCAGTCACCGCAGACTATTCCAGAGCTCGACGGTCTCGGGGAAGATGTGGTTGCCCTCGCGCACCGACCACTCGAGGCGGAAGCGCACCACCTGGCGGAACACACCCTCGAAGTTGTGCGGCACCTGGCTGGCGAGAAAGCCGCGATCCTCGGCGAGAAATTTCCGGCCCGGCTCGAGATAGTCCGCCATGTAGAGCGCCCGTCCCGTTCGATCCCAGCTGGCGTGTCCGACGGTGTGATAGCGAATGGCATCGAGCAGGTTCTTTCTTCGCTCTCCTTCGGCTTCGAGCTTGATTGCGACCGCGGGGCCATGGATCAAGCCGTCAGGGGACGTGCGATCACCGGTGATGTCGCGCAGCTCCGCGATCGGAGCATCACGCAATGCGTCGTGCCACGTGCCAGCATCGATCCAGGCATTCGCCTCGTCCGCGGTCACCCGCATCGCTGCACCCCACGCCCGGAGCAGCGACGTCACACGCGCTATGTGCGCCAGACGCCGCTCACTCACCTGCGCCCACGTCGGCAATCCCGAAGTCTGGAGCTGCACCATGTCAGAAGATGATGTTGTCGATCAACTTGGTTTCGCCAACCCGTATTGCGCCAACGGCAGCATCGCCATGCCGCACGTTGTTGACACGTTGAAAGGTGTCGGCATTCACGACCGCCATGTAGCGTGGGGTAAGTCCAACCACCCGTTCGAGCATACGCCAACCAACCGCCTCGAGCGCGCTCGCCCGGCGCTCGCCCTTGGTGAAGACGTCCCGCATCGCGAACAGTGCCTTCGACAGCTTGAGCCCAAGCTCCCGATCGCGCGTAGAGAGGTATCGGTTACGGCTCGACATTGCCAATCCATCCGGGTCCCGCACGGTCGGCGCGACAAGAATTCCCACCGGAAAATTCAGATCGCGCACCATGGCCTTGACGGCCGCGGCCTGCTGGAGATCCTTCTGGCCGAAGACTGCGACGTCGGGCATCACGATGTGAAAGAGCTTGGCGACGACGGTTAGAACGCCCTCGAAATGGTGCGGGCGCACCGCACCCTCCCACTCTTTTCCAACGCTTCCGGGATGGACGATCACGACGGGAGCGTGCTCCGGGTACATGTCCTCTCTCGTCGGAGTGAACAGGAGATCCACTCCTCTCTTGGACGCGAGCTTCGCGTCGTCTTCGAGCGTGCGCGGGTAGCGGGCGAAGTCTTCGCTCGGCCCGAACTGCAGCGGGTTGACGAAGATGCTCATCACGACGACATCGGCTACGCGCTTTGCTTCATCGATCAGCGTGAGATGACCCTCGTGAAGCGCGCCCATCGTCGGTACAAATGCGATGCTCTTTCCTTTTGCTCGCACGCCGGCAACTACGTGGCGCATCTCGTCAATCGTCCCGACCGACTTCATGACTAGAAGCTGTGCTCGGCATCAGGATAGGCGCCGCTCCGAACATCGCCCGCCCAGCTGCCAACCGCCGAGCGTACCTCCTGCGCCATCTCGGCGTACCGCTTGAGAAACTTCGGCTCGAAAGTGTCGTTCAAGCCGAGCACATCCGGCAGCACCAGTACCTGGCCATCACATTGCGCGCCGGCTCCGATGCCGATCGTGGGAATGCCGACCGCGGCGGTGATACGTGCGGAGACGGCGGCCGGCACGAGCTCGAGCACTACCGCGAACGCGCCTGCCTCCTCGAGCCCCTTTGCCTCGCCGATTAGTCTCTCCGCTCCTATTTCCTCGCGCCCCTGAACG
>JBGQIT010000372.1:0-2946 GCA_041498575.1 Gemmatimonadaceae bacterium | reverse complement strand
TTTTGTCTTCGTCGGGAACTTCAAGACCGATTCGATCAAGCCGCTGATTGCGAAATGGCTCGGCGCGCTCCCGTCGACTGGGCGCAAGGAAACGTGGCGCGACACCGGTATTCGTCCTCCAACAGGCGTGGTGCAACGGGTCGTCAAGAGGGGCGCCGAGCCAAAGGCGCGCACCGCTCTCATCTTCACTGGCCCATTCGAATACAGCAGGCAAAACCGGTACTACCTGAGCGCGCTTGCGGAGCTGCTGAACATCAGGCTGCGCGAGGCCTTGCGCGAGAACCTGGGCGGCACCTACGGCGTGAGCGTGAGCCCGGGCGCGTCCAGAGATCCGCTGCCGTCATATCGGTTCACCATCGGCTTCGGCTCAGCGCCGGAGCGCCTCGAGGACCTGACGACGGCTGCGCTCGCTCAGATCGACAGCGTGAAGCGATTCGGAACGACTCCGGAGTATCTGACCAAGGTGAAGGAAGCGGCATTCCGCGCTCGCGAGACCGCGATCAAGCAGAACGGTTACTGGCTCTCGCAGATTGCGACTTTCGATCAAAGCGGTTGGCCGCTGGAAGAGATTCCAAATGGTGACAAGCTCATCTCGGCGCTCACCATCGCCGATCTGCAGCGGGCGGCCGTGAAGTATCTGCGGATCGACAATTATGTTCGCGTTTCCCTCTATCCCGAGAACTTTTCCGCGGCGGAGAACCGGTAGGGCCTGGCCGATGGAAGATTCGCTCTATTTCTCGGAGCAGCATCTCGCGGTCCGCAACATGGTCCGCGAGTTCGCGCGCGGTGAAGTAGCGCCGGTCGCCGCGGAGCTCGACGCCAAGGCCGAGTTTCCCTGGGCGAATGTAAAGAAGATGGGCGAGCTGGGACTGCTCGGCATTCCGTGGCCGGAGGAGCTGGGTGGTGCCGGTCTCGATCTGCTCAGCTATATGATCGTGATCAACGAGATGGCGAAAGTCGATGCGTCCCACGCGATCACGATCTCCGCTCACACGACTCTGGGTACGTCACCGATCGTGAACTTCGGAACGGCGGCTCAGAAAAAGCGTTACGTGCCTCTGCTCGCGACAGGAAAAGTTCTGGGCGGATTCGGCCTGACTGAGCCAAGCGCCGGAAGCGATGCAGCGAGCACTCGATCGACCGCGGTGCGCAATGGTTCGCACTACGTTCTCAACGGCAGCAAGATCTTCATCACCCACGGTGGCGTCGGCGAGATCTTCGTCGTGACAGCGGTGACCGAACCTGGCGCGGGCACGAAGGGCATCAGCTCGTTCATCGTGACGAAGGAAACGACCGATCTCGACAAGACCCACGGCCTTGGCATCGGCCACGACGATTCTCTTCCGTCGATGTCCGGCTTCCGGTCCGGGAAAAAGGAGGACAAGCTCGGGTGGAGAGCATCGGATACGCGGTCGCTGATCTTTGAAGATGTCGAAGTCCCGGCTGAGAACCTCCTTGGTGAAGAGGGAGAGGGCTTCAACAATTTCATGCGGACGCTCGACTCCGGCCGAGTGGGCATCGCGGCGCTCTCACTCGGCATCGCCGAGGGTGCATTCGAGCAGTCGCTTCGGTATTCGACGCTGCGGAAGCAATTCGGACAGCCGATCTCCAGCTTTCAGGGCATCCAGTTCCAGCTGGCGGACATCGCGACTGAGATCGAGGCAGGGAAGCACCTGATGTTCCATGCGGCCTGGATGGCACAGCACAAGCAGCCATTCACCAAGCAGGCCGCGATCGCCAAGCTTTACTGTTCAGAGTTGGCGATGCGAACGACGATCAAGGCGATCCAGATCCATGGCGGTTACGGATACACCAAGGAGTATCCGGTCGAGCGCATGTTCCGCGATGCAAAAATCTGCGAGATAGGCGAGGGCACTTCCGAGATCCAGCGACTCGTCATCGCGCGAAACCTCCTCAAGGAGCTGGCGGATTGACTTATTCCGAGGTCGCCAAGCGTCTAAGACTTCCACTCGGCTTCATACTCGGCATCAGCTATCTCATTTTCGCGCGGCCCACGCCGTTGACGCTGGCGTTCGGCGGGCTCATTGCACTCGTCGGAGTCATCGTGCGCGGCTGGGCCTCCGGTCACATCTCCAAGAACGAGCGGCTGGCAACTTCGGGCCCGTACGCACACACCAGGAATCCCCTTTACTTCGGAAGCTTTTTGATCGCGGCGGGGTTCGCTATCGCCGCCCACTGGGCTCTGCTGCTGGTTGTCGTCGCCTTCTTCGTGCTCATATACGCGCCGACTATGCAGCGCGAACGGGCCAATATAGCCGGGCGGTTTCCGGCCGAGTACGAGCTCTACGCGGCCAACGTTCCCGCCTTCGTCCCGAGACCGACGCCTTGGAAGGCGACACACCCGGAGGAAGGCGACAGCTTCAGCCTCGACCTCTACATGAAGCACGGGGAATGGAAGGCCGGGCTAACGTACGTTCTCGTGATGGCGTGGCTCATCTGGCAGCGACCTATTTTGGATGCGGCGTCCAGACTCTGGCGCTAGGTGACGGCCTTTGAACCCACGCGTCACTTTGAGGCCAGGCGTCACATACCTGGCACGGCACGGATCTCGGAGAAACATCAAGCCGCTGCGCGTAAGTTGTTGTCGCCGTTGCGGAAACAAGCTCTTAAGCGGTAGATTGTAGTCACTGACTGTTGCTCCTCAATGCATGGGGCACCCGCGCGACTCGCGGGTCCCGGACACATGGATCGAGGGGCGCTGATGGTGAAATCCAAAGGAACTCATAACGCGGCCCTGTAGCACGACCGCGCGGACTTTTTTGAACCGTCCTCCACTTCGCTCGCCGAGTCGCCGCGCGATGGGGTGAGACGGGCAACGATGAAAAGAGAAATCCTCATAAACGCGGCTCCGCGCGAAACGCGGATCGCGATTCTGGAGGACGGGAAGCTCGTTGAGCTTCTAGCCGATCGTCCAGACAACCGACG
>JBGQIT010000371.1:0-2972 GCA_041498575.1 Gemmatimonadaceae bacterium | reverse complement strand
GGAACCCAATCCGAAGACGGAGTTCGGCCGAGTGGCGGCGAGCTATCAGGGCATGGCGAGCCAGCTCGCCGATCTCGAGCGATTGCGCGCCGAGTTCGTGAGTGTGGCTTCGCACGAGCTAAAGACGCCGATCAATGTCATCATTGGATATCTCGAGCTCCTTCAGGAAGGCATTTTCGGAGAGCTCACAACGAAGCAGAGGGAAATTCTTTACACCATCGGCAACCAGGCGAATGGGCTCACGAGACTTGTCAAGCACCTCCTAGATATCAGCCGTTTCGAGGCAAGCGGTGGAAAGCTCGAGGTGCGGCAGGTCGATCTTCAACGGTTCCTTAAGACCCTCGAGAGCTCGTTCTCGGTTCTCGCCATGCAGCGGGATATCGCCTTCTCGGTCGAGCACGGAGAGGGACTCCCGGCCAAAGTGTATTGGGACGAAGACCGCATCAATGAGGTGCTCGGCAACCTTATCTCCAACGCCTTCAAATTCACGCCGCGCGCGGGAAGGGTAGCGCTCTCGGTGGCGCCCGTCGACTCAAACGTGGTCATCACGGTAGCGGATACGGGGGCCGGGATATCGCCAGAACAACTCCCTCACATTTTTGACAAGTTCTACCAGGCCGACAACCAGGCGCAGGCCGCTTCCAAGGGCACGGGGTTAGGCCTGGCGATTGCGAAAGAGATCGTCGAGGCCCACGGCGGACAGACTACGGTGGAGAGCAGCGTCGGTGAGGGCACCACGTTTGTCGTTACACTCCCGATCGAGGCGCCGGGAGCGAGGAAGCGCCCCGAGCCTTCATCGCCCGAGTTTGCACCAAAGGTTGAGGCCGGAGTATGAGGAAAGCTCTTCGAATCGTGATTCCATTGCTGGTGCTCGCGGCCTGCGCGCACCTGCAAGCGATCGTCCGGCCGGTCCAGAGCGATTGGGAGCGGACCTTGACCTACGCGCGTGCCGACGTCGCGGCGGCCGACTATGGCGCGGCACAACAGATTCTCGACGAGTTCCAGAGGACGCATCCTGGCACACGTGAGGCGCGGGAGATCGCGTTCTGGAAGGCCGCGTACATCATCGATCCGGCGAATGAGCATGGGTCGCTATCCGGTGGAATAGCGGCGCTCGACGCGTACCTCGCCGACAACCCGGCAGGATTGTACCGTGACCAGGCTATCGTGCTCCGTCGAACGGCGGCCGTCGCGGCCGGGATCGCGAGCGCGAGCGCCGCCGCAACTGCTACGGCTGACTCCGCGGCTGCGACCGCGGTGAAAGACACCGTAATCGTCGTCAGCAAGTCGAGGGACGAACAGATTGCGGCACTCAAGGATCAGTTGGCCAAGAGCAAGGACGAGCTCGCCAAGGTCAACGCCGAGCTCGATCGCATCAAGAAGCGGCTCGCAAATCCCAGCAATTAGTCGACTGAGCGACCCGGCTCAGCCGACTCTGAACAAATCGAGAGCGCGCGAGTAGCGGGCACTCAGCACCTTGCGTATTCCCGCGTTTTCCTTGGTCGTGAGGTCGGGATCACGATCCAGAAGTCTCTCGGCAGCGGCGCGGGCCTCGATGTTCAGCTCCTCATCCCGCACGGGATCGGCGACGCGGAAGGTCGCTTCCCCACTCTGCTCTTCGCCGAACAGATTTCCCATTCCTCGTAGGCGAAGATCCGCGCGGGCGATTTCGAAGCCATCGTCGGTCTCAACGAAGATCCTCAGGCGCTCTGCCGCCTCGTCTCCGACGCTGCCGAGCAGTATGCAGTAGGATGCCTCCGCGCCGCGACCCACGCGCCCTCTCAGCTGATGTAGCTGAGACAATCCGAATCGCTCGGGGTGCTCGACCAGCATCACCGTGGCATTCGGCACATCGATTCCCACTTCGATCACAGTCGTCGACACGAGCACGTCGATCTTCCCATCGCGGAACGCGCGCATGATCATCTCCCGCTCGTCCGCGGGGACTCGACCATGAATCAGCGCGACTACCCTGCCCGCGAACGGCCCGGCCGAGAGCAGCTCGTACATCGTTGTCGCCGCCTTGAGGTCTGTCTTCTCCGATTCCTCGATAACGGGATAGACCACGTATGCCTGCCGTCCTTTCTCGGTTTCCCGCGCCACGAATTCGAGCACGCGGTCGCGCGCTGATTCCGGGCGCATCACTGTTGTGACTGGCTGGCGCCCTGCTGGACGCTCGTCGAGCGTGCTCACATCGAGATCGCCATAGACGGTGAGCGCGAGCGAACGCGGGATCGGGGTCGCGCTCATAAGAAGCACGTCCGGCGAGTCTCCCTTAGCCGAGATGGCGGCGCGCTGCTCTACACCAAAGCGGTGCTGCTCGTCGATAGTGACGAACCCGAGGCGCCCGAACACCGCGGCATCCTGCACGAGCGCGTGTGTTCCCACCGCCAACACTGGCTCGGTTCCCGCGAGCTTTTCCGCGGCAGCCTTCCTCTCGCGCGAGTTGAGGCTTCCAGTCACGAGGACGGGCTCGATTCCAAGCGGCTCCAACAGCTTCGTGAACGTTCGGGCGTGCTGCTCCGCCAGCAGCTCCGTTGGCGCCATGATCGCGGCTTGATATCCGTTCTCCATCGCCAGCAGCGCCGCGAACAAGGCGACGATGGTTTTCCCGCTGCCGACGTCGCCCTGAAGCAGGCGATGCATCTTCCGGTCGCTCGCCATGTCGGCGACGATCTCGCGCACGGCCACGGTCTGCGCATTTGTCAGCGTGAATGGCAGAACCTTTTTGAGGGCGCTCGTGAGCTGGCGTCGGTTTTGAAACGCTATCCCGCTGCGCCGCTGCCTTTTCAGCGCGTTGGCACGCCGGTGCAGGATGTGGACGAAAAGCAATTCCTCGAATGCGAGCCGCGCTCTGCCTCGTGTCCCTTCGGCAATCGTCGTTGGCCGGTGTACCATTCGCATCGCTTCGCGAAGGCTCGGCAGACCCGCGGCTCGCAGCACATCCTCTGGCAAATACTCGCTGACTAACG
>JBGQIT010000370.1:0-2991 GCA_041498575.1 Gemmatimonadaceae bacterium | reverse complement strand
GATTGGGGGGTGAAGCCGATGTGAGCCATCACGGGGATGCCGGTGCGCACCAGAGCGTGAACGGTGTCGAGCATCTCGGGGCTCCCACCTTCGACTTTCACAGCCGCAACACCTGTCTCCTGAATGGCCCTGCCACAATTGAGTACGGCGCTTTCGATGCTCGCCTGATAGGAGAGAAACGGCATGTCGATGATGATCAGCGCGCGCTTCACCCCACGTCGCACCGCCGACGCGTGGTAGATCATATGATCGAGGGTCACCGGAAGGGTCGATGCGTAGCCCATGATCGCGGTACCCAGCGAGTCGCCGACCAGGATGGCGTCGACGCCCGACTGGTCCACCAGCCGGCCAAACAGCGCGTCGTACGCCGTCATCACGACCAGTTTTTCGCCCTTGCGCTTGTGTTCCGCGAAATCTCGAACTGTAACGGGGCGCTGCTCCGATTTGGTTTTATCCAAAGCGCGAGCTCCTCAACGCCGCAAGCTCTCTCAGCCAGAAGTCGCGATTGGACAGCTCGGGATGCGGCACCGTGAGACCGGGCTCGCGCACGCTCTGATTCTCGAACAACACAATGTCGAGATCGAGGGTGCGGGGTCCCCAGCGAGCGGCGCGCACGCGTCCGGCATCGGTTTCGATTCGCTTCAGCTCGGCGAGCAAATCCTGCGGCGACAGGTCTGTTTCGATGGCGATCATCTGATTGAGAAAGGGCCCCTGCGCAACCGGTCCGATCGGAGCGGTCTCTTCGGCATCTGTGTGACCTAGCACCCGCGTTGTGGCGAGGTCTGCAATTGCGCGTCGCGCCTGCGCCAAAAATACCTCACGCTGGCCGAGGTTGGAGCCGAGCGCTATGTACGCGACATCTCTCACGCACGCTCTCGCTCGAGGGCGACTTCCGCGTAGGCGAGAGGCCCGGGAAGAGCCACGTTCGGTTTCCGCACGGCTATCCGAACGCGTTCGACCAATGGAAGCTGAAGGGCGCGGTCCGCGATTCGCTCGCCGACTTCCTCGAGAAAGTTGGTATGGCCCTGCGTCACTACTTCAGCCACGAGATCGTACACACGCCGATAATCGACGATATCCTTTGCCGTGGGCCGCTCGCCGCTGCGCCGAACCCAAAGCGATGCGTCGACCTCGATCGACTGCGCGATCTCGGCCTCGTGCGGCAACACTCCAATGCGCGCGTGAAATCGCATCGCCTTGAGGGTGACTACGTCGGTATCGGGCCCGCGGTCGCTACCCATCGAGAGCCTCCCGCAGACTGCGTGTCAGTTTCAGGACATCCTCCGGGCCAATTCCAGCCGCTCTCACGAGCGCGCTGCCGACGACGACTCCGTCTGCCAGCTTGCCGACGCCACGCGCCTGCTCCGGCGTCGAAATTCCAAATCCGACGCAAATCGGAAGCGTCGTGGCCGATCGAAGGCGTCGGACCGATTCGGGCAGCGATGTCGCTGTCGTTTCCTGCACACCGGTGACACCGAGTCGGCTGATAAGATAAACGAATCCGCTGCCGTGCCGCGCGATCTCCGCCATTCGATCGCGCGGCGTCGTCGGCGCGACGAGCCTGATGAAAGCGAGAGGGCTGTTGCCCAGCCACTCCTCGCGCGCTGGATCGGCGCCGACTGGAATATCCGTCACGAGAATCCCGCTCGCGCCGGCGTCTGCCGCCCTCACGAGGGCGTCGGGGCCGGCCGCGAGTATCGGATTGAGGTAACTGAACAGTACGACCGGGACATTCAGCTTTGCTTTTTCAATGATGGCAAGGACGCCGTCGTAGGTCATTCCCCGCTCCAGTGCCTGCTGCGAGCTGGCTTGGATCACCGGTCCGTCGGCGATCGGATCCGAGAACGGGACTCCGAGCTCGATGATGTCGGCACCACCTTCTTCGAGCGCGTGAAGCGTTTCCAGCGAACGGTCGGCGTCGGGATGGCCTGCCGTTACGTAGCAGACAAGGGCGCGTCGCGATTGTTCTCTGAGCGCGTCGAAACGACGCGTGATGGAGCTAGATGAGGTAGTCGCCGGGGGTGATGCCATAGCGATCGGGGTCCGCCGTCTTGATGATGGTCCGGGCATATTGCCCTCCTGCCTCCGGGACGGCCAGGTCCACCTGCAGTGGCGGACTGATCGTGTTCCCCTGTGCGTCGCTGATGATCTTGACGATCGGTCTCGAGAGCGCCTCAGGATTTGGATTGGCGGCCGAGACCACCGCAAGCTCGAAGGTGTCGAGCACCACCAGCGTTCCCACCGGGTAGATACCCAACAGGTTGATGAACGCCTTCACTAGCACCTGATCCAACCCGCGACGCGGATTGTCGCGCATCTCTTCGAGCACTGCCGACGGAGCGAGCGCTTCCGTTTTGTAAACGCGTCTCGAGGTAGCCGCATCGTACCCGTCCGCGATCGTGACGATCTTGCTCAGAAGACTGACCTCGCGGGGGCGAACGCATTTCGGGTAGCCCGTCAGGTCGATCTTCATATGGTGTTCCTGACACACCGTCATGGCACGGTATGAGAGCTCCTCCTGCTGGCGGCGGAACTGGAAGAGGACCAATACGCCGAGCCAGGGGTGGGACGCCATCCACTTCCACTCTTCATCGGTAAGCTCGCCGTTCTTCTGAAGGACGTCGATCGGAACGCGTGACTTGCCGATATCGTGCATGAGCGCCGCCAGTCCCAGCTCGTAGAGCTGGAGCTTGGTCATGCCGAGCCGGCGACCGAGTGCGATCGAGAAGATGCACACGTTGACCGAGTGCGTGAACGTGTACTCGTCATAATCGCGGATCGCGGTGAGACCAATGAGCGACGTCTCCTCGTTCAGAACCTGATCGACGATCCCCTGCACCACGCGCTTGATCTTCCGGATGTTCGGCGTCTTGCCGATCCGGACCGAATTGATGACGTCCTTGGTGACGGCAACCGACTGCGAGTACGTGCGATTGGCGGCTGCCTTGGACTCCTCGTTGAACTCCCTGTCGGTCGCGGTCTCGGTCGGCG
>JBGQIT010000369.1:0-3010 GCA_041498575.1 Gemmatimonadaceae bacterium | reverse complement strand
CCCGCGTTTTTTCACCAGTGACAGCCCCACCGTGGAACCCTCTTTCGATGGTTTCACCACCACGGGAAGTCCCAGCATTCCTTCAACCTGTTCAACCGTCACGGGAATCATGAGCCAGTCGGCGGTTTTTACATCCGCCGCGCGAAAGAGCTTCTTCGACAAATCCTTGTCCATCGCCAAGGCGCTCGCCAGGTGACCGCTTCCAGTGTACTTCACGTGCGTCATATCCAGCAGGGCCTGAATCGTACCATCCTCTCCCTGGCCACCGTGAAGAGCCAGGAACGCGACATCTGCATCCCGGATTTCCTTCATCGAAGTGAGATTCGGCAGAAACGATCCTTCCGCCACTTTCGACAGCGCCTCCAGCGATGGCGGTGCCGTTCCAACCTTGCCCGTGCTCAGATCGCCCTCCTCGCTGGCGCTGAGCACCCCGCGCGCCGGATCGAGAGCAATCACCTCGTGACCGCGCCCCCGTAATGCCTGGACGATTCGGATTCCCGAGGCCAGTGAGACATTACGCTCGGAGGAAGTCCCGCCCATGAGTACCGTAATCTTCATTCGATCGAATTTCCGTTGTTAACGAGACATCATGTAATGCAGCATGTCGGATCGCGTGACGATCCCCTGGACGACCCCATGTTCCTGCACGAGGACCGCGGGATTCGCCTTCGACAGCAGCTTTACGACGCTGTCTACCGGCTGATCTGACGCCACCATCGGAAACGGTGAATCCATTATTTCGCTGACCGTCAGGTCCAGCAGCTTGGGATTCTCCAGACTCTTCTGCGAAACCGACCAGTCGCTTACCGATCCGACACAGTTCGCGCCATCCATGACGGGGAGCTGTGAGACATCGTGAAGACTCATGAGGCCGATGGCCTGCCTTACGGTTGCACCAGGTCCAACGCTCACTACCGCTGGCGCCCCGCCATTCTTCCTGCCGAGGACGCTGTGGAGAGCAACCTTGGGTACGTCGAGCATCTGGTTCTCGCGCATCCATTCGTCGCTGTAAAGCTTGGAGAGATAGCGCTCGCCAGTGTCGCACAGAATCGTCACGACCATCGCATTCGGATCGTCGAGCTCGCGCGCGATGTTGAGTGCGATCGAGGTGATGAGTCCGGATGATCCGCCGACGAACAAGCCCTCCTCGCGCGTGAGCCGCCTCGCCATCGCGAAGGACTCCTTGTCGCTCACCGTGTAGTACTCGTCGATCACGCTCATGTCGAGCGTTCCGGGAAGCTTGTCCTGCCCGATTCCTTCGACCTTGTAGGGCGTTCCTTCAATCTTGTTCTTGCCCTTGCTCCGCCAGTACTCCGCCAGTATCGAGCCGGCTGGATCACCTGCGATCACCCTTACCTTCTTGCTTCGTTCCTTTAGGTAGCGGCCGACGCCAGTGAGCGTCCCGCCTGTGCCGGCCGACCCCACGAAGTGCGTGATCTTTCCGCCGGTCTGCTGCCAGATCTCGGGGCCCGTCGTCGCATAATGGGCGTCGGGGTTGGCATCGTTGTAGAACTGATCGGCCAGAATGGCGTTGGGAGTCTCCTTCGCGATCCGTCTTGCCATCATCACGTAATTGTCGGGGTGATCCGGCGGGACTGCCGTCGGAGTCACGATAACCTCCGCGCCGAATGCCTTGAGCAGACGGACTTTTTCCTGAGACATCTTGTCAGGCATTGTGAAGATGCACTTGTATCCGCGGAGCGCTGCCGCGATCGCGAGGCCGACACCCGTGTTCCCGCTCGTGCCTTCGACTATCGTCCCACCTGGTTTCAGTTTGCCTTCTTTCTCTGCCCGTTCGATGATCGGAAGGCCGATTCGATCCTTTACCGAGCCGCCAGGATTGAAGAACTCCGCCTTCGCGTAAACCGGAGTGCGGATCCCGCGCGTCACCTGGTTCAGCTTGATAAGTGGTGTCCAGCCGATCGTCTCGAGGACGTTATCGTAGGGCTGGCGGTTGCGCTCGTTTTTCATCAGCGAGTGGTTTTACGCCCTGTCGCTTTCCGCACTGGCGGTTTCGCTGTCGTAGTGGATGCGGAAGCCTTACCCGTGTCCGCTTTGGCGGTATTGGTCGACTTGGCGGTGGTGCTCGCGGTAGAGGAATCGCGGACAATGATGGAATCGCCTGCCAATGGCGGCGCATCGGGATGCCTGAAGAACACCGGCAAGAGTATGGACACTGGCACAGGTTGACCCTGAGTCTTCGCAGGCTCGAACTTCAGATCGCGCGAGCCCTTCATCGCCGCAGAATCCAGCGCCGTGAAGCCGGAAGTCTCCGCAATGCGGGTCGAGTCGGGCACTATCGCTCCCTCTCTATCGATGAAAATGCGGAGCGTAACGTTGCCCTGAACTTTCTGGGCATACAGTGCCGGCGGATAACGGAAAGGCAGCTCCTTGTTGAGCATCACCGGCGCGACGTCTGGCTGCCTGCCAACTGTCTGGAACGGCAGTCCGGATCCGTCTCCCTTCTTGCACCCGGCGACGATCATCATCACCAGCAGAATTACTGCGTCTCTCGTGCGTAGGTGCATTCTCAAGCTGCTCCTCCCTCTCGCTTCACTTCATCGACGAGTCGGGCGAGCATCTCGAGCGCCTGGATTGGAGTCATCGCATTTGGTTCCACATTTCTCAGTTGTTGCACGACGGGATGCGTCATCACTCCAAACAGTGCCAGCTGACTATCTGTAGCGTCTGTCGGCACCACCGGAGCGCGTCCCGTTCGAGGCACGATCTGTTCCGCTTCAAGAAGTCTCAGCAGCTCCGTTGCCCGCTTTATGACCGAGGGCGGAAGACCCGCCAACCTGCCCACTTCAATTCCATAAGACCGATCGGCACCACCGGGCTGGAGACGGTGGAGAAAAAGCACCTGATCCCCGACCTCGCGCACTTGAACGTTATAGTTGCGTACTGCGACTAAATTGTCCGCCAGCTGCGTAAGCTCATGATAGTGCGTCGCGAAGATCGTTTTGCACCTGACGGCATTGTGCAAATGCTCGCTCACCGACCAGGCGAT
>JBGQIT010000368.1:0-3037 GCA_041498575.1 Gemmatimonadaceae bacterium | reverse complement strand
TAACAAACGTCGGACGCAATGGCTCGGTGATCAGTGCATGACCTTGATGTAGCCCCAATGATCCTGCTGTTTCATAACGAGCTCGTGGATGCCGTCCGGTACCGTCTGCACACCCGGAAGTAGCTGGCTCTTGTCAACGCTGTTGTTCTTCAGGGCGATCGCACACACTTTGAATGTCACGTTCGGATTCTTCATCGCCTCTTTCACGTCGGCGATGTAGGCGGACCGCTCCGGCATAACGAGATCAAACCCCTTCGCATACATGACCACTTCCATCTGCGCATCGGGACTCGAAGTGCTCACCTCTTTGAGCCACCGCAGTACCGCCTTCTGCTCGAGAGTGTCTCGGCTGGTTAGATCGAAAGCGACTCGATACGGCTGACGTTGAGCCCGGACAAAGCCAAGGCTCAGCACCGCCAACAACACGACAAAGAGAGTGCGTCTCATGGTGGTTCCTCCGGTTAGCATACTTTGCGCGAGGATGGGATGAAAAACAAGCGCAAAAGGGGATAACGCAGCGTCGCGAAACGGTTTGGTGCGACAGCGCCAGAGATCGGTCATTAGCGGAGGCACAATAGGTGGCGACAGTTGGAATCGTCGGTGGGTTGGGGCCAGAGTCCACGATAGACTACTACCGTCGTATCCTGGAGCAGTGGAAGCGCGACAATCCCGCCTCTTCGCCATCGATCATCATCGACAGTCTCGACGTCGACCGCGGATTGCGTCTCGTCGAGCGCGACAGACCAGCGCTCGTCGAATACCTAGCGGCATCGCTTCGTCGGCTCTCTGCTGCTGGAGCGGACTTCGCAGCGATGGCCGCCAACACGCCGCACGTCGTGTTCGACGATCTCGTCGCTCGCTCACCGATACCGATGGTGAGCATCGTCGAAGCGTGTGCGGACGAAGCGCGGAGGCGTGATCTGCATCGATTGGGACTGCTTGGCACCCGTTTCACAATGGAGGGAAGCTTCTACCCTGCCGTGTTCGCGCGGCGCGGAATCGCGATTGTCTCCCCGAACGATGAGGAGCGGGCGTGGATTCATGACCGTTACATAGGTCAGCTGCTCAAGGGCGAGTTTCGCGACGAGACGAGGGACGGCGTGATATCGGTTGTCCGGCGCCTTCGGGAAGAAGAGAATATCGACGGAGTCATTCTGGGCGGGACAGAGCTGACCCTGCTTTTATCAGCGCCGGTCGTCGAGAATATTCCGGCGCTGGACACGACTGCGCTACACGTAGACGCGATCGTCAAGCGTCTGCGCGCGTGAGAGTCGCATGCGGCTCACATTTCGCGATGCCACTCTCAAGGATATTCCGGTCATCGCCGCTCTGCATAATGCGGCTGCCGGCGCGCTGACTGCGCGCTTTGGAGAGGGCCACTGGTCGTCGCTCGTAACGGAACGCGGAACTGCTGCTTCTCAACGTCATGCGTGTGTGCGCGTCGGAAAGTCCGGAAAGCGCATCCTTACGGTCCTGCGTCTCGCCACAAAGAAGCCGTGGGCAATCGACGTTTCGTACTTCGCTCCTGTGAAGCGGCCGCTCTATCTCACTGGTATGAGCGTCGCAGTTACGCATCAGGGCCAGGGCCTTGGGCGGCTAGCACTCGAGGATGCCATTGCCGTGGCGCGAGAATGGCCGGCGGATGCCATTCGCCTGGATGCCTACGATGGCGACGCGGGGGCTGGCCCGTTCTACGCCAAGTGCGGCTTCCTCGATAGAGGGCGGGCGGTTTATAAACGAGATCCGCTCGTCTATTATGAGCTCCTGCTGGCGGCCCTCACGCCCATTGCACGAGGTAGTCGGGGAGTTTCATGACAGCGCCCGGTTGCGAGCAAACGAACGACGCGACCGCGTTGGCGTGCCGATTTATCTCGGCCAATGGCAACCCGCGCAGGAAATCGGGAACGAGTGTGGCAGTGAACGCATCGCCCGCTCCAACCGTATCGACAACCTTCGCTGGAACCGCCGGGCACGTCGACTCCTCGCCTCCGGCTATCAACAACGCGCCTTCCGCGCCGCAGGTGAGCGCAGCCAGACGAAGATCATAACGCTCCACGAGCTGTTTCAGCATGTCTCGTGGTGTCGAGGCGTCGATCTCGCAAAGCTCCGCAACTTTCGGAAGCTCCTCTTCGTTCAGCTTCACCGCGGAAGCGAGCTGCAACGATGTGTCGATGGTGCGCTGATCGAAGAAGTGCTGACGCAGATTCACATCGAACATGCGTAGCGCCCTTTGCGGCGTGGCGCTCACGAAGCGCTGAATCGTCGCTCGCGAAATCGGGGAGCGCTGGCCGAGCGTGCCGTAGCAGACGGCGTCGCACCGTTTCGCGAGCGACTCCAGCGGCGCTGACCACTCGAGATGATCCCAGGCCGAGTCGTCAGCAAACTTGTAGCTGGCTTGTCCCGAGGAGTCGAGTGTAACGAGCACCTGTCCGGTGTCGTGCTCCCGATCTCGCGCTGCGGTACCGCATTCCACGCCTGCCCCCTCGAGCGTGTCGAGCGCGCGATCGCCCAGCTCGTCGACGCCAACCGCGCTCATCATCCACGCTTCTGCACCGAGCGCGGCGGCATGACAGGCAAAATTCGCGGGCGCTCCACCGAAGCGCGCGGCATCCGGATAGACGTCCCACAGCACCTCGCCGATTCCTGCGATTACCAGCCGGTGCGTCATACCCCCACGCCGAGCCGTCGCTGAATTTCTTCGAGTGACACGCCCTTGGTTTCTGGTACCATCGTGCGCACCCAAATCAGCTGCAGCACCATCATCACGCAGAAAAAGAGGAAGATGTAGCCGGGCGCGAAAGCACTGACCAGCGCCGGAAAGAATGTCGTCAGCAGCGCGGCGAAAATCCAATGCGTCGCGCTCCCGAGCGACTGGCCCGCTGCCCGGTACTGGTTGGGGAAGATCTCGGATATCAAAACCCAGATCACCGTACCCTGACCAACGGCGTGCGCAGCGATGAAAGCAAAAATGCAGGCCGGCACGATTGCGTAGTGGTGAGAGAAAAACGCCCACGCACAGAGCCCAAGCGACGCGATG
>JBGQIT010000367.1:0-3064 GCA_041498575.1 Gemmatimonadaceae bacterium | reverse complement strand
TCGGCTCCCGGCGCGGGAGCGCCGGTGCTGAGAGTCAGGTGAGGATTTGTGGATCCAGCCATGTCTCAAAGTAGACGCCTTGTCGTGGGAAATGAAACCCTCAGACTCAGTGGCATTTTCGAACGCCCGGGTCCCAGACTCTGCCGTTCGCGTCGATGAATGCGTGGCTATACTCTCCGGAGCCGAGCATCAACTTCAGCACGCCGAAGTGCCCGTGGATCTGGAAGTCTGAATTGCGGGCGAAAGGAGAGTGCATTTTGCGGAGCTCTCCTCCACCGGTGGCGACGATGATCTGCTCGATGCCCTTCGCGGAGTCGACCACGCCCGCCGGTGTCTGCGGGAAAAATCGCTCGTAATCGTGCTCGTGCCCGTTGAGAACGAGATCCACCCCGGCGTCGTAGAGAATGCTCCATAGACTCTGCACCTCGTGCGTGGCGCCGTACGTCCCGGAGCTGAAAAGCGGCCGGTGAAAATAGGCGAACGTGCAGAGTACCTGGTGATCCATGAGATCACGCCGGAGCCAGTCCTCCTGCGCTCTCGCCTGGGCTGAATCTCCGGCCTCGAAATAGAGCTCGCTGTTGAGCGAAATCACGTGCCAATCGCCGACGTCGTAGCTGTAGTAGCCTTTGCCCGGAGGGCCCGCGCGCGTCCCGAAATAGGTGAAGTACGGCGCACCACTCCCGCTGTCGTAATCGTGATTCCCGGGAGCAGGATGAATGACGTTCATGATGCGCCTTCTCCCCCACGACGGAGAGAAACAGCGTGGAAAATCGTTGTCCACTCCGCCGGAGCCCGATGGATAGGCGTTGTCGCCGAGCGTGAACACCTCGCTGTGCACCTTGGCGATGCTGTCGGCCGCGAGCACGCTGTCGACGATCCTTCCTGTCGCCTCGTCTCCGCTGGTTCCACAGACCGCGATGTCGCCCGCACCGATCATCACGGGCGCTCCGGCGAGGACGAGCTCCCTAGAAGGCGCACCCGGCGGCGTCGGAGTCGGGTTCTTGTCCTGCGTGCAGCTAAGGACGAGTCCTGGCAATGCAACCGACCACAGCACCCGTGCAGCTCCCCGCGCGAAGCGATCGACTCGCCGTCGATGATCGCTACATCGCTGGCGCGCGCTGGATCGAAAGAACTCCTGCGATCCGATCAGCGTCCTCACATCAGAATGCAAATCCGATAGTGGTTTTGATATGACCCGTGCTGGAATTCGTGTACAGAATGTTAAAGTTCAGGCCAGGGTTGAGGTATCCAAACCACAAGCCCGCGCCCGAAGCCGTGTGCCAGCCGCCGGGGGAATTGCTGTTCACATAGACTCGCCCGACGTCAGTGAAGGCGAGCGCGCCGACATCGAGGGGAAGGATGAACGGGAACTTGGCGATCGGCACCCGCAATTCGGCGGTTCCGTACGCCGAGGCATCGCCGACGTATCGCTGTCGCTCTTCCGTCCTGAACGTCTCTGACCCGCCCAGAAATGCCGCGTCGAAATAGGGATAGCTGCCCCACAGCTTCTTTCCGCCCCCGCGAAATGCGAGTACTGGTTTCTTGGGAACTGGCAGCGTGAAAAAGGCGGCTGCCCAGCCGTCGACCGATTCATAGTGGTTAACGACGTCCCACATTGCCGGATATCCCGCTCCCGCGACGTCGACGACAAAACGCGGTTTCAGGGTGTCCGGGACGTAGCGACTATCGAGGTGCACCTTTAGCCGCAGACCCGCCTGCCCGAATTTCGCGAAGCCGTACGGGTGCTGCTGCGCGATGAACCGATTGGCGAGGCTATCGGTCGACGTGTACCGAACGACCGGGCCTATGGAGACGTCGCTGACGGGGCTGAACGATTTGCCGATCCCGGGATTCAGATCCCACTGCCTCTGCCTGACGTCGTAAAGTCGCCCGCGCAGATCCGGAACGTCGTTGCCGAAACCGTGGAACTGTACGACCTCGAACTGTGACATGTGGGCCGTGACCGGAATGTGCACGTCGGATCCTTCGAATCGCTTATCCAGGTTGCCGCGAACCCGGAAGCGAGTGCTCGCCGCCGAATAGGCGACATCCGCCTCCGCCAAACTGGAATACGGAACCTTGCGGAATCCGTACGAATAGCGCGCCAGGCCGACCACCGGATAAGGCCCAAGACCGCGCTGTGAGTGCAGCCCCAGGACTGGACGAACCTTGGTGCCGTTGTCCGTCAAGGGAGGTATCAGCTTGCCGTAAGCGCGCACCCACGGCCGGCGATTGAAGGAATGGTTGAACGCGTTGTCGACATTGATCTTCTCGTCGACGGTGTCCTTCGCGTACTTCACGTCCTGCACTGTTCCGGCATCATAGAACCGCGTCGGATTTTTCTTGCCGTCCACCGTCGATAAATCGACGAAGGTGTTGGTGCCGTTGCCGCCGATGATCCTCACCGGAATACTCCGTCGCACGTTCCCTTCGACGGTAGCACGGTCATCGCCGCCGTGCAGATAGATGCGGATCTCTTTCGTCTCACTAAGGTCGAACCGCCGGGTGAAATAGGGAGCGCTGTTCCCAGATTGGATGCGAACATCCACGATTCCCTCGCCCGACCGCACTACAGTCGCCTGATCGTCGGCATCAGTCCCGTGGATGTCGGCAACTCGCCATAGCTCGTGGTAATAACGATCGGCTACGCCGCGGAGGCCGTTGCGTCGCGCCTTGAGCTTGGCGGCAACCTCGCGCGAGTTGTTAGCGTACTGCGGCGGCAACGCCCTGAGCGCGTTGTCGATCACCGGATCGGTGATTCTCTCCATCAGGCTGGTCGCCACCGAATCCCAGACCGACTTGTCCAGACTCCCGAGCATGCGGCGATCGAACTCGCCGGCGTTGGCGAACAGATGCGTGGGATTCGAAGACTCCCTGCCGAAGGTGACGAGACTCGGCTGAAAGAACCGCGCGATGCTCATCACCAGGCCCTCGTACGAGACGAACGCCTTGTCGCGATCAACCGCAATGGGCTCCCAGGGCGTCTCATCCTTTTTTCCAAAGCGCGCCCACTTCCATTGGTCCGGATGCCGGTCGTTGTCTCCAATCAGCAGATCGAACTCCC
>JBGQIT010000366.1:0-3093 GCA_041498575.1 Gemmatimonadaceae bacterium | reverse complement strand
GTTGACAGTGCGCTTGACGAGTCTCAAGCCGAGAATACCGGCGTAGAAATCGAGATTTCTCTGCGGATCGCTCGCGATACCGGTAACGTGATGAATACCGGCGGTCCGGAAATTCATCGTACCGATTCTTGCTTAGTATTTCTTGGGCTTCCCGCGCTGATCCGTGCTGGTCCGGGGCGAGCCCCGGTCTCCTCCGTAACCACTTTTGTGTTCGTTGGGGTGCGAGGGAACGTCCTCGGGATTGGGCTGTTCGGAGCGTGTGCCGGGATCGTCGTCGCCTTGCCTGGATGGGGGGCGCTTACTCTGTTCCTGCTCTCGTCTGGATGGCATTTTATCTCCAATCTGTCCCCTTCCATAAAGCAACGGACATGCCGTTTGCTGAGGCATTGATGTGAGCCGTATCACCCACTCCACAAAGCCCAAAAAACCAAAACGGTTTCGCAGTTTGAGCGATCCGCACACGCTAAGCGAGCTTGCGCTGCGCCTGAAAGAGGGAATTTACATCACGACGCTGGATGGCGAGATCATCGATGCCAACCCCGCGTTCCTCGAAATGTTCGGGGTCGACTCGCTGGATGATTTGAAAGGGCAGCGCACGAGCGATTTCGTGAAACCCGAGGTACGGGCGAGGGAGATGGCGCTGCTCGAGCGCGAGGGATCCGTTCGGGACATCGAGTTTCAGCTCACCCGCCGCGACGGCGAGATAAGAACGGTAGTCGACAGCGCGTTTCTCTCGGTGGATCCCGAGACGGGCGAAAAATATTGCCACGGAATTCTGGTCGACATCACACACCGGAAGGAGCTTCAGACGCAGCTCCTGGAGCTGAGCATCCGGGATCCCCTCACAGGCTGCTACAACCGTCGGTATCTGAACACCGTCACGCGTCAATGCGAGGCGCAGCCGAAAGGTGAGTGGGGATGTATCTACCTCGACATCGATCACTTCAAGCAATACAACGACAAGAACGGCCACGCTGAAGGCGATGCGGTGCTGGTGAAGATGGCGCGTTTCCTCATGCGCCACGTGCGGGCAGAAGAAGCAGTCGTACGTGTGGGCGGGGACGAATTTCTCGTCGTATTATGCGATTCCGATTTGGACCAGACCGACCACGTGGCGGCACGATTGCGCGCCGCTGGGCCGACCTCAGCTCCCGGGCCGTTTTCAATGGGTTGGGCAGCGCGCAAGAACGAAGAATCGTTCGAGGAGACGATGGTTCGAGCCGATCGCCGCCTGCTGGCGGTAAGAGTCGATGAGCGGCGGGACCTGCAAAAACGGCGGAAGAAGCGTCCCAAGGCCACTTAGCCAACGCTAGCGGGCCTTAACTGCCCGGAAAGCCCAAAGCCTGGCGCGGGTGTGCAAGTGAAGAGCTGACGCGCGTCCCACAGTAGAACCCTTCTTCTACTGGTGTCTCATGCGCTCATTTCTTCTCGTACTCGCCCTCGGCTTTCCCACGCTGGTTTCTGGACAGATCGTTGAGGGTCCACCACGTCCGTGGCCCTGTCCGGTTCCGCCCCCGTGCATGGGGGGAAGGCCCTGCATCATGCCGGCGTGCGGCATTCCGTCGCCCGTTGTAGCACGACAGAGCAGCGATGTTCGCGTCGACCTCGTCGACCGCGTGCTGCGCTACGAGATTACCGAGACGTTCGTCAATCGAGGAAGCAGAGTAGGCGAAGCGGATTTCATGTTTCCGCTGCCCAAGGGCGCCGCGTTCCAGGATCTGAAGCTCTCGATCAACGGCGAGATGGTATCCGGCGAGACGATGAGCGCCGACCGTGCACGACAGATCTATGAAGAGATCGTCCGCCGGCAGCGCGATCCTGCCCTGCTCGAGTGGATGGGGTACGGCCTTCTGCGCGCGCGAATATTTCCAATCGCGCCGGGCGAACAGAAGAAAGTAGTGGTGCGCTTTCAAACCGTCGCGCCGCGCGAAGGCGATGCGTTGAGGGTCGACTATTTCCGCGGGACGCGGTCGAATCAAGTCGGCATGAATCAGGATTTGGGGGGACGCACGTCGTTCGTGTTGACCTACCCGAACGATCCGATGTACGGCACCGCCTATTCGCCCACTCATTTGATCTCCGAGCAGGGTTACGCCACGGATATGGGTCGCGACAGTTATGACGACCGCTCATTCGCGTCGAGCTATCGCGGGTCGGTGCGTCGGGTTGAGGTGAGGGACGCGCGTGGAGAGGTCACGCTCCTCATCCCAATCCGCCGCTCGACCAGCGCGGCGATCTCGCTGCTGGCAAACGCACCCAGCAACGACGATGGATTTGCGCTGATTACTTTGTCACCGCCGTCAGTGCGTCCACGAGCGGTGCCACGTGACGTGACGTTCGTCATCGATGTATCCGGCTCGATGAGCGGTCAGAAGATCGAGCAGGCTCGGGCAGCCGGCAAGCAGCTATTGCGCACACTTTCGCCGATGGACCGATTCCGTCTGATCGATTTCTCGAGCGACGTGCGCACGTTCCGCGACGACTTCTCGATCGCGAGCTCGGAGAACATCCGCGCCGCTGAGCGATATCTGGACGATCTGGATGCGCAGGGCTCGACGAACATTTCGGGTGCGCTGGACGAGGCACTCTCTCCCCGGGCTCAATCGGGACGACTTCCGATCATACTGTTTCTCACCGATGGCCAGCCAACCGTGGGCGAGCGTGACGTCTCAGTAATTGCGTCGAACGTCGCCCGGCAGCGCGGCTCGCGCCGGCTGTTCACTTTCGGTGTTGGAGCGGATCTCAACGTCTCGCTGATCGAGCAAATCGCTCTCGAGGGCCGCGGTACTGCCAGCTTCGTACGCCCGGAGGAGTCGGTGGAGCGCGCCGTGGGAATTGTCGCGAGTCGGCTGACCAGTCCGCTCGTGACCGATGTCCGTGTTCACGCCGACGGGGTACGACTTCTCAAGATGCACCCTTCGGGACCGGTGGACATATTTGCGGGTGAGGACTTGGTGATTCTGGCGCGCTACGATGGGAGTGGCAATGCTGTTCTGCGCTTCGACGGACAGACAACCAGTGGTCCGGTGAGCTGGGCCACGCGGGTGTATTTTCCCGAGCGCTCGCGCGAGAATCCATTCGTCGCGAGGCTGT
>JBGQIT010000365.1:0-3111 GCA_041498575.1 Gemmatimonadaceae bacterium | reverse complement strand
TCTCGGATCCCGTTCTGTTCGTTTTGAGATTTCGGATCTCGGTCTTTTCAGTTTTGAGATCTCGGATCCCGTTCCTTTCAGTCCCTCCCGCGTTCAGTGTTCAGCGAGCAGGTAGATCGCGGTGAGCGCCAACAGGAAGTAAGGAACGAGCGCCGCCGCCCCGGCGTAATCTTTCGCAACACGCTGGCCGAAAAACAGCGCGATGATGTTGATGCCGCCGATCACCGCCCCGAGGTACGCCACCGTGGAATCGTGGGTCAGGAGCAGCAGCGCGCACCCGACTCCGCTCAGTGCTCCGGCAGAAACCTCGAGGATCGTGATGACGACGAACATCGGCCCGACCGTTCCGGCCAATGGGCTCCGCGCGAAATGCTGATTGAGGTACTCGCGATTTCCCCTCCGATCCACGACCTTGTCGATGCCCGACTGAAGAAACAGCACCGCGAGAAACGCGGAGACGAGGACCTGCAGGATGTATGACGCCACCTCGGGTGAATGCACATTTGGCATGCGGTTATTGTAGCACGATCCAGCTGACACTGTCCAATCCGGAATCGCCACATGATCAGACGCCAGGCCCCGACGCAAACACTCGTCCTTTTGGCGTTGTTGTTCGCCTGTCAGCCGGGAAACCCGGTGCCCCGCGCTGAGGTCGACGCTTCGCAACAGCTCATCGTGTCGATCACGCCCGACTGGACATCCACCGTCGGCACGCTGACGCGATTCGAGCGCGCGACGCCAACATCTACCTGGACCCGCCTCGCGTCGCCGATTCCGCTCGTGGTAGGACGCACCGGCCTCGCGTGGGGCGTCGGCTTCGATGACGTCTCCCTCGAAGGTCCGCACAAGCGCGAAGGGGATGGGAAAGCTCCAGCCGGGATTTTTCCGCTCGACACCGCTTTTGGTTTCGCGCCGCGCGACTCGATGCAGAGCGTGCTACTGCCCTATGTGCAGTTGCTTCCTACTACCGACTGCGTCGACGATACGTCTTCGGGCCATTACAACACGTTTGTCGACAGGGCCGCGGTCGCCCGCGTCGACTGGAACAGCGCCGAGCACATGCGAGAGGTCCCGCAGTACAAGATCGGAGTGATCGTCGGCTACAACGCGTCCCCGCCGATCAAGGGCCGCGGCTCCTGCATTTTCCTACACATCTGGGCCGGCCCGGATTCGCACACCGCTGGATGCACCGCGTTCGATGAGGCGAAGCTGCGCGAGGTGATGCGCTGGCTCGATACCAAGAAACGGCCCTTGCTCGTTCAATTGACCGCGGCGGAATACGAGAGGCTGCGGGTGAGTTGGAGACTACCGTCTCTCGGGTAACTACCAACTGAGACTACCGGTAACTGCAACGTATGACTACCGGCCGAGGGCTTTCGGCGTGTCGGCTTTGGGCTACGTGCGGGCTTTTCCTTTGGGGAACACTATTCAAGTGGCTTGCGTTAGTAATCGCATACTCCCGTGTGCCAATTCGCGCGCACCAAACAGCCCGCCCGTAGCCCACCGCCGACACGCCGAAAGCCCTCGGCCGGTAGTCGTCAGTTGCAGTTTGCGGTTCCCCGGCCGGTAGTCGTCAGTTGCAGTTTTGCGTTTTGCAAGCGGTGCAACCGGGCCGAGCCCGGTTACATCGCCGCGCGCAGTCCGAAGCTAAGCGTTCTTCCCGGCACGACGGTGATGTTGTCGGGCTCGCCATGTTGCCGGTTGAGAAGATTCTCGCCGCTAACGTTCAGCGAGAGACCGCGAAAAACGGTCCTGCCCACGCTCGCGCGGAGGCGAGTGACGCCGCTGTACTTCAACCAGTAGTTGCGCAGCTGCTGACCCACCAGCTGCGCATCGGCCTGCGTGGAATTCGAGAATGCTCCGGCAAGCGCGACGCGATCGTAATCGATCCAGTCCCACGACCGCGACGCCGTTGCCGAGCCGGTCCAGCCTCCGCCCATCCACGCGGCTGACACGCTACCTGTTCGTGCCGGCACCTCCAGCATCCGGTCGCCGACGCGCAGGTCGCCGATGTAACCCGCCGCCACCTGCTTCACCCTGCTATCGACCGTGGAGAACGTTCCGCTCAGCGTCAGCGAGGCGAGGTTCAGATCGCTCTTCAGCTCCCAGCCGCGATTGGTGATTTCGCCAACGTTCTGCAACACGTAGGAGATGCGCCTATCCTCCGGCGAATACGGCTGCTCCGGGGTCTCTGAATACCCGCCCTGTGGCGGTGGCGCTTGAATGTGCTGGCTGGAAGCCGCGTACGCGACGCGCTGGATGAGTCCTGACGCGAGCTGATCGAAGCGCGTCACCTGCACGCCGAATGTCTTGCCGATGTAGACATCCATCCCCGTTTCAATCCCCGCCTGCTCCTCGGGCGCAAGATCCAGAAGCCGCGCCTCCCGGTGCGAATCGAACCACGACGTCTCCCGCATCGGTGTCGTCGCCGGACGAATGCCGCGACCGTATGCCGAGCGGAGCTTTACCGTCAGAAGTCCGTAGTCGCGTAACACGGCGGCGCCAATCATCGGTAGCAACGACACCGTTCGATTGCTGTCAAATGCGTCATTGCGCTCGACGCGAAGTCCCCCGGTGAGGTAACCGGCGTCCCGCCAGGACACGTTCGCTTGCGCGACCGCCGCGCTCGTCCACCGGCGCACCACCGACGACACCGGCGCATTGCTCGCCGTCTGCGCCGAGGTCGTTTCGGGTTGAGAGCGGAAGTCGAGCAGCGAGTTCTCGCCGGCGAAAGTCAGCGTCGTCGCGAAATTATCCGCGTCACCGAGCCTCGCGACGCTGCTCACCCGAAGGGTAGCGAGATTGGCGTTCCCACCCGCCGTGCCGAGATCGGGTCCCGATGCCGAGGGAAGTGGCGTGTGATAGTCCGCAAGATTCGAGAGGCGACTCCCATCGAATCCCGCCACTATCGCGTGCGTCCACCGCTCACTCTGAATGATTGTCGCGCTGCCCCCCAGCGTGTACTCCTGAACGGACTGCGGTATCACCTGTCCCGCCCGAGTGGCACTCACCGAATCACGGAAGAGCGGACTCGACGGATCTGCTGACTCACTCGCGAAAATTCTTCCGGTTCCGGTCGCGATGAATTTTGACCGCACCAGGCGGAATCCC
>JBGQIT010000364.1:0-3129 GCA_041498575.1 Gemmatimonadaceae bacterium | reverse complement strand
CCTGATGTGGTGAGCGGAGCGTCCACCCGCACCAGAGAGTGTTGTTGCGGCTGCCGAGCGTTCTGCCGGAGAAATGCTGGGCTGGAACGCAAGTCAAGCGCAGCGTTCCGATCACGCTCTCCTCCCACCAATCTCGTTCCGTCACCTCCCGGGCTCCGCGGGTCCGCAGGAACGTGTCCAGGCCCAGTGGTGCGAACCACGCCACCGCGGGATAACGCCTGGCGATGCGTGAGATGGTCGCGGCATCGAGGTGATCGTAGTGGTCGTGCGAGAGAACCACGGCGTCGATCGGCGGCAAGCGATCGAAATCCACGGCTGGCGGGACCCAGCGGCGGGGCCCGATGAACTGCAATGGCGAAGCGCGCTCGCTCCAGATGGGATCGGTGAGAACGTTGAGCCCCGCGATCTGGAGCAGGAAGCTCGTATGTCCGACCCACGTGATCGTGAGCTGATCCGGCGCGGCTCGTGGCACCACAAACTCCGGTGCGACTCGCGCGAATGTGCGCGGGTCGGGATCAGGCTGGCGCGGATTTCTCCGTCTCTCGATCAACGACCACTTGAGAAAATCCATGAACCCGTGCAAATGCGCGGACGGCCAGGGATTCGTGAATCCGCCTTCAGGTCGATGATGTGAAGGGGCCCCCATTTAGCTGATCTTTGGCGGCGCGAGGTTTTCGTCGAGGTGAGAGACCGATTTCATCCCAACCAACGCGGCGGCCACTGGGAGCGACTGCGAAAACGCTATCGCGCGCCTGGCGTCGGTCTCGAATCCGGGAAAGGCGGACCGCACCTGCTCCGGGAGCGCTCGTGTCAGCTGTGATTGCATCAACGTCGCACTTCCCACCACCGAGATGCCAAGACGGTTGGCTGCTTCGAGTAGAGTAACGCGATCGTTTCGCACGCACTGAGTGGAGACCCGAACTGCCTCGGTCATCGCCAGGTTGATTGGAAGCTGGACGACCTTGAAATGATGATCGGCACCTGCTACGTCCCGCGCCATCGCCACCAGTTCCTCGAGGCTCAAATGGTTCCTCGTTTCGGGCGGGACCCTGAGTCCATTCCACGTTGCGCACCCGTAACTCCCAATCACCCCTCGGGTGACCTGGTTCTCGAGCGCCATAAACGCGTCGCGCATGACGGTCAGAAACCTGGGCCGAGGCAGTGCATCAAGCTGCTGCTCGGGATTGTGGAGATAGTAGATGTCAATGACGGCGAGCCCGAGATTCTTTCTGCTGCGCTCGATCTGATCGTCAAGATAGCGCGGTGCGAGGCAGTGGCCGCCGGATACGACGTCAGTGGGCTGCATCACACCGGGCCGGTAGTACTCGCTGTCGAGAAAACCCCGATACCCTTCCTTGGTGGCGGGTGGCGTTCGGTCGAGCGGGATATATCCGCCCTTGGTGCAAACGACAACCTCGTCCCGCCGGATGCCACCGTTCGCGATGCTTATGCGAACGGCTTGCCCAATCGCGCGTTCAGACCGCTGGCATCTATAGTTGATCGCTGTATCGAGCAGGTTCACACCTCTCTCGAGCGCGGCCCTGGCAGCCGCTGTGTACCGGGCATCCTCGGCGTCGTCGCAGTCGCCGAGATAAGTTCCCAATCCGAGCGAAGAGACGAAGGCACCCCCGCCGATGGGGCGATAGAAATGATCCGCCTGAGCCTCGACGAAGCGCTCTTGAAACCGGCGCGTGCCCTCAGATGTCGCGCGCCCTTCTACGAGGGACTCCAAGCCTTTTTGACGAGCCATTGCGGAGAGGCTACCGGGAGCACCCGAGTAATGCAAGTGTACGCCTAACGTGCGATGGCCCTTACGTTGCTCAACAACGAGGGCACATTTACGAACCTTTCTCAAAACAACGGCGCTCGGAAGTGAAATCATACGCTTTAGTATTCGTGGCTCTGACTGCGTGTACGCAGCAGCGTCCAGTGGTGCTCGCCCCTGTGCGGATGGAGACCCCAACCGGCGACGCGTCGGCAGCGGCACTACCTGCCCGCCCGGTATTCGATACGCAGCGGGACGATCCATTTGCAACGACGAATCGGATCGACTGGCCAGGGCCGAACCGGTATCGCTCTTCGAGCGGGTCGCCGGGTCCTGACTACTGGCAGCAACGCGCGGACTACACCATCGCGGCTACTCTCGACACCGCCACCACCGAGATCACCGGCTCCGTCGAGATCAGGTACACGAACAACTCTCCCGACACGCTTCGCTACGTTTGGGTTCAGGTCGATCAGAATCTTTATCGCAACGGCAGCAAAGGTTCAGCGCTATTCCCCGCCGATTCGCGTTGGGGCGTGCGGGGATTCGAGGGCGGATACAACTTCAGCGACGTGCGCGTGAACGGCACATCCGTGCGCCCGAGGATCAACGACACCATGATGCGTCTCGATCTCCCCTCGCCTCTGGTGCCCCATGGGGGGAAGGCAACGATCTCGATCCGCTATTCGACCAAGGTCCCGGAGCACGGATCCGATCGGATGGGAAGGGACAGCGCGCTCTACGAGATCGCGCAGTGGTATCCGCGGATGGCCGTGTACGACGATGTCCGCGGCTGGAACACGGATCCGTATCTGGGCCAGGGCGAGTTCTATCTCGAATTCGGCGACTTCGATTACTCAGTCACGGCTCCGGCCGGATATGTGATCGCCGGCAGTGGCGTGCTCCAGAATCCAGACGAGGTTCTAAGCTCCGAGCAGCGGCGCAAACTATCGATGGCATCGCGGAGCAGCGATGTAATTCAAATCATCACGCAGTCTGAGGCAGCGGCCGCGAAGACACAGTCAAAGTCGGGCACAAGAACGTGGCGGTTCCGTGCACGGAACGTTCACGATGTGGCGTGGGCAGGGGCTCCGGACTTCAGATGGGACGCAACCAGCTGGAACGGCATTCTGACGCAGGCCTACTACGAATTTCCGAAAGCCGGAAAGGCGTGGGAACAGGCTGCCGAACAGACGCAGTGGACCATTAGGCAGTACTCGCAGCTCTTTTTCCCATTCCCTTACCCACAGGCCACGAGCGTCGCCGGCCCGGTTGGTGGAATGGAATACCCGATGTTCGTGATGGTCGGATACGGGACGGACGATCCCGCATCAATCTTCGGCACCATCAATCACGAGCACGGT
>JBGQIT010000363.1:0-3179 GCA_041498575.1 Gemmatimonadaceae bacterium | reverse complement strand
CGACCGATGGTCGTCGGAATGATCGCCTCCGGCCAGGTTGCGTTGCCCGTGATGATTCCCGAAAGGCCAGGATCAGGTCGAATTCGCAGGACGCTTGCAACGCTGCACGTTGTGGGGTCGACGTCGACAAGCAGAGTGCTCCGTGCTTCGTAGGCTGCGGATGCAGCCAGATTCGCCGCAACAGTCGCGACAATGCCAGGGTCGTCGCCCGTGATCGTAACGATCGGAACGCTTGCTTCTACCGACGCGATGTGCAGATAAAGCGTTCTGTAGCTTTCTGATACGACATCGATCAGCGGTGGTGCCTCGACATCCGCCTGGCGGCGGCTTCTTTCCACGACGACTTCCGGCGGCTTGATCACGGTGAGCACGCGTGCGCCGCTTATTTGCTCCGCCTCGCGCGGGTCGGCGATGTGCGGGCGTTTCAGCTCAGTTCCAAACGATGCCGCAAATCCAACGGCCAGTGCGAGCACTGCCGCGGCGGCGAGCATCGCCCACGGCGGAGCACCCACATTGGCAAGATCGCGCGCGTGCGCCGACTCACGGTCAATGCGCGTGTTTTTCTGGTTTATCTGATCCAGCTGCGCTACCGCGGCCGTATAGTTCTGCTGGGCAGTCGCGCGCTGAGCGGCGAGCTTGGTGGTATCCACCGTTATGACGGGCTTCACTACCGGGGCGGGGGTCGGGCGTATCAGCGCCAGCTTTCCCCGTATCTCGCCGCGTTTCGCATCGGCGATTCCCTGTATTTGACGGCCAATCGCGTTTGCTCTCGACGTCAGTGACAAGTATACCGGGTCAACTCCTCCCATCGCACCGAAATTATTCCGGTCGCGCTCAACGTCCGCCAATGAGTCGAGCAGTACCCGAACTTTAGGATCAGCGGCCACCGGGGGCGATGCGGCCAGTGCGCGATAGGAGGTGGGAAGGGGAGCGTTTTCGGCTCTGTCAATCAAACGATTGAGCGTTGCGAGCTCCGCGCCCAGAGAGTCGCGTTGCGCGCGGACCGCCGGCGGGAAGGTGTCAATGACAGCTGCCGGAACGGGCATCAGAGCGCGGCGCGTTGCATTCAACACGGAATCCGTGGCGGTCAGTTCCGCCAGATACCGGTCTCTCGCGGCGACGGTGGGACCGGAATCCGTTCGACTCTCAATGCTCGCGGCCACTGCCAGCGCCTTTCGTGAAGCATTTCTCGGAACGACGACGAATGCGATCAAAGCGCCGATGAAGACTACACCGCCAACGATCCCAAACACTACGACTCGGCGAAGCGCGTTCCTGGCGCGCGCCGCCATCCAGAGGTAAGCAGAGCCCCCGCTCATCCGTGCAATGCTATGAACGTTCATCCGTCAAAGATTCACTGAGTATGGCGCGGGCGCGAGAGGGTCCGTTTTGGGGATGGCATCCCGACAGGTACGGGCCGGGGTCGCGCTTTTGCTCGTCAACAACGCAATCTAAGCGCCGAGCCCTTTTTACGGGATAACAAAAAAAACGGCGGAGTGTTCGCCCCGCCGTCTTCCTGTCCTCAAATCAGCTTACTGAACCGTGATGACACCCTTCATGTTCAGCGCGAGGTGCGGAACGCAGTGATATGGATATTGGCCCGGCTTGATGTTGCCAAACGAGACCGTGACTGACTCGCCGGGGTTCATCTTCATGTTGCTGGAGAGCTCACCCATCTTGTCCGTGCCCATGTTGGCATCGAGCTGGCCTTTTACATCGGGCGGAATCGTCGCGGGGTCGAACGCAACGTTGTGGGGACCGCCGCCCACCACGACGAACTTGACGCCATCACCTTGCTTGATCGTGAAGTTGGCGGGCTCGAACCGATAGCCCTTTGCATCTCCAACCATATTCACAGTCTTGGTTGTGCCGGTAATGGGAGCCATTGCGACGGCACTGCCTGTCGCGCCAGTGGTCGTCGAGCTGCTACCCGTAGTTGTCGTCGTCGTCGAGCTCGTATCCACAGCAACGTGCGTCGTGTCAGCAGGCTTCTTTTCTCCGCCTGCGCAGGCGCCGAGCGTAATTACTCCAACCGCAACCGCCAATCCGTAGAACCGCATCTTTTGAGGCCTCCCAGAGCCGTACAGTGGTGCACTTGCAAGAGTAGTTTTTTTTCCTTCAGAGATTGTGAATTTATTCACAAGCTCGCTAACATGCAATCAATAACTCGCCTACGTGCAATCAATTCGACACTTTCGCCACTTATGATTCGTGCCCTGAAGCTGCGGCGCGCCGGATGATCGCAATTCCCGCGCTCGACCTCCGAGGAGGCGCCTGCGTTCAGCTCGCGGCTGGTTCATATGATCAGGAGCTTATCCGGATCCCCGATCCTGTCGGAGTCGCCATTGCCTGGAGGCAATACGGATTCCGGCATCTTCACCTCGTCGATCTGGATGCAGTGGCTGGACGTGGAAACAATGCGCCCGAGGTTCAGGCCGTTCTGGCAGCGACGGACGCCGAAGTTCAGCTAGGAGGGGGAATACGGACAAGGGAGTTGATTCAGCGCTCGCTCGATGATGGAGCCCAGCGCGTAATTATTGGCACGCGCGCGCTGGAAGACCTCGACTGGCTCGCGGAGATGAGCAGTCTTTTTCCCGGTTCCGTCATCGTCGCCGCGGATGTCCGTGATCGGAAGATCCTGTCTCACGGCTGGACGCGTACCCAGCCCAGGCTCGTGCTCGACCTCGTCCAGGAGCTCAATGGGCTGCCTCTGGCAGGTGTGCTGGTAACCGCCGTACATCGGGAGGAGGCGATGCGCGGCACGGACTTGCCACTCATGGAGGATGTCGCCGAGGCGGCGGATTTTCCCGTCTTTGCATCGGGTGGGCTCGGAAGCCTCACCCATCTGCGCGCACTAGCGGACCGCGGTGTTGCGGCCGCCGTCGTCGGAATGGCGCTTTACAGTGGTGCGATGGATCCGTGGGTCGTGGCCGAGGAATTCGCGGAATAGTTGCGATTGCCTCGTCGGCGCTCCGCCGTCAGAACGAACCAATGGTGCGCGGATTCAGCTTCGATGGATCGCCGACGTACGCAAAGCGAAACCCTTTCATGTATTTCCGCGCCACTCTCTGAACCGCTTGCGGGGTTACGCTCTTCAATTCGTCAACGAAGCGGTCAGCCTCCCGGAAGTCGCCTTCATAGAGCTGTGATCGCGCCAGAAAGTCCGCTTGCGCGGCATT
>JBGQIT010000362.1:0-3205 GCA_041498575.1 Gemmatimonadaceae bacterium | reverse complement strand
CCGCATTGTTCGGGCGAATTCCACGTAGTCGTACGGCAGGATGTCAGCATTCGCGAGGCGCAGCAGCGTCGCAGCTCCAATGCGCGCCGCGGTCGCGTGAACCTCGAAGTTCGGGTCGCCGAACTTCGACATCCAATGATATGAATCGTACGCCGAGTGATAGACACCTTGCGGTCCCCCAAAACCCCAATCGGCGATTGGAATGCCCAGATGGTTGTAGAATCCGGCGAAGTCGGAGCCTCCACCGGGATCACCCATTTGCGGCTCGAGTGAATCCGCCGCCAGGTTCGCGCGTTTCCTCCAGACGTCGTACACACTGCCCTGGTGGCTCGGATCGGGTACCTGCTTCGTGACATCGCGTAACAAGGCACGAAGCGATGGTGATCCCCCTCCGCTGAAATTCGGGCCCTGCGCGACGTCATCCTGATTGAGATAGGCGACGGCACTCCTGCTCAATCGCAGTGAATCATCTTCCACGTACTCTGTCGATCCGAGCAATCCCCATTCTTCCGCGTCCCACGTCGCGAACACTATCGTGCGCTTCGGTCGCTTCCCCGCCTTTACCTGCTCCGCGATTGCCCGCGCCGCTTCCAGGACGCTTACAGTGCCGCTGACATTGTCCGCCGCGCCTGGTCCCCATGCATCGCGGTGTCCGCCAATCATCACGATCTCATCCGGGAATTCGCTCCCGCGAACGATCCCGAAGGTATCCCAGATTTCCTTGTAAGGATTCGTCGTGGCGTCGGTAGTCACCGCCATCCGCGCTTGCACAGGGCCGGGACCGACGTGGTATCGGAAAGGAAGGCCTCCCTGCCACGGCTGTGGGATTGATTTCCCCGTCAATCCGCGCAGAAGCTCGGCGGCGTTTCCATAAGAGATGGGCAGCACCGGAATGTGCGGTACCTCCATCTCTGCCAGCGGGATCCGCTTGGCGTTTAGTGTGCTTGGATAACCTGGCGTACTCGGGTCACCATCGGGGTTCATGACGCTTCCGCGCTGAATCCCCTGCGACGGCCTCATTGGACCGACGGGATATACGTCTCCTCGTACGTAGCCATCGTCGGCGGGATCGCTGTAGATCATCAGTCCCAGTGCTCCATGTTTTTCGGCCTCTCTGGCCTTGATGCCGCGGTACGATCGGCCGTAACGCGCGATCGCGATCTTTCCCTTCACCGAGACGCCCATCGAGTCGAGCTGCGCGTAGTCCTCGATCAGTCCATAGTTCACGTACACCACGTCACCACGCACATCTCCGGCTGCGCCATAACCGTTGAAAGGCATGATCTGGGGAAAGGCAACCGATGTCGTGTCCTCTGGAATCGGACCCTCCTGCAGATTGAGCTCGATCGGATTGGGCGCGATTCGCCACACTCGCGTACTCAGCGGGTGGGGCATCCATACGCTGTATGAGCGTACTTCCGTCTCGAGGCCCCATGATTTCATCTGACTCACCACGTAGTCGCGCGTGCGCGCCTGCGCTGGAGTTCCAGCCATGTGCGGCTGGAATGAGAGAAACTTCGAGTGCGCGGATGCGCTCGTCGGCGATGGACGGCTGATCACATCGGCTTCCGTAGCACGTTCGGCCGCTGCCGACTGGGGCGAATATCCGGGACTCGTCTGCGCGCGAAGCGGAAGAGCGAGCACGAGCGTCACTGAGATTGCGAGTTTTCTGTGCATTTCGCTACAGATACCTGTGTTTGGGTCTGGTGCCGCTGAAGAAGCGGCGTCTATTCGTCAAGCTGTTCGAGAGCGGCAGAGATGGCTTCGCGAAGTCTGGCTTCGCCCTCTGCTCCTGGTGCAACGCTGCCAGCGAGCGAATTGAATTTGGATAACATCTCTTCGTCCACGTATTTCTCGGGGTGCCGTACCCCGAGCGACTCCAGAGAGCGAACGGCCAATCGTCGCAGCAACGACAGGGTAGAGCTTTCCAGTCCCGCCAGCGATCGCGGATCGGCGGGCATTGCCACCAATGCGCGGTCACGCTTGCGCCTCGGGGCCTCGAGTAGAGCGGAGATCGATCCCAGCTTCACGACGAAGGATCCTGGTGTATGCTCCCGCCACTCGCTTACGACACCACGTCTCCGCAGAGCCGGCAAGAGCGCGACGATCGCCGCACGTACGGCGGAGACTCCTCCAGGACTTTGGTTGCCGCGTCCGGTTATCAGCAGGACTTCGCTTGACCGAGCAACCTGTCGCTCGCGCAACCATGCTTCGGCACGATGGCGCGCATCCGCGGCAGTTGGCAGAGATTCTCGAAGATTCAGAATGTTCTTCGCGCCGAACTCGGCCTCGTCAAAAGCCTTCCAGACGGAATGAAGCGAGACCCTACCGGATCGCATTCTTGTGGTAATCCTGGTTTTCTTACTTGCACTGCGCGGGCACGCCCGCGGCGAGTCCAAACGCCGTCGTGACGGCTATTTTCCAGCCCTCGGGCGTCCTCACGAAGATCCTCTCGGAGACCCCGCTCGAGGTCGTGTCCTTCTGCGTCACGGTGTAGCAGTAAGCGCCGTAGACGACCCCGGGGGCAATTGGCAGCACGCGCAGATTCCTGGCAGCGAGAGTATCGGGCCACGTCGAATCGCGCCGTGCACTCCAGCCCTCGTACCCGAGTTCGAGCCCCGCTGGTCCGTTGCGTCCCAACGTTGCCGTGTGAAGATAGGTGGCGAGATACCGCGCGCGGTCACGTTTGTGTATAGCGTCTATGTTTTCTTCGAACAGGCGCCGCGCCTCGACTGTATCGGACGCGGCTGATACTGACGGTGACTGACCAGTATTGGCCGACATGGGCGTGCACCCGATAGCCACAAACAGCACGATGAGTCGGCGGGACGAGAGTCTCGTCGATGCCATACATCTCTGGGGAAAATGTCCCCGCAATCTTAACCGGAGACGCAGTGATTGGCGACTCCGGTTCCCGACTAGTGGCCGATGATGCTCTCGAGGATATTCACGCCACGCATTAGATCGTCCCGATCCATTACGAGCGGCGGAAGAATGCGTAGCGTGTGCTCTCCAGCCGTGAGCGCGAGCAGACCTTCGTCCCAACCGCGCTTCACGATTTCGCTTGCCGACTCGACCACGTCGAGACCCCAGATGTAGCCGGTACCTCGAATGGCTCGTACTTTTCCGGAGCGTCGTGCGACCGCGTCGAGCTGCTCCCCGAGCCACGCTCCATTTTCACGGACGGCGCTGAGCAGAGACGGAT
>JBGQIT010000361.1:0-3206 GCA_041498575.1 Gemmatimonadaceae bacterium | reverse complement strand
GTCGTGGCAGGGATTGGATAGGCTCGCGATCCGCGGATTCCTGGCGCACCTGACGCGCAAGAAGCTCAATAAGAGATCGATCGCGCGGAACCTCTCGGCGGTCAGAAGCTTCTACAAGTACCTGCATCGCAACGAGCAAGTCGAAGCCAATCCGGCGCGCGGCGTCAGCACGCCGAAGCAGGACAAGTACCTGCCCGGTTATCTGGACCGCGCTCAGATCGGGCTGCTGTTCCAGTCGGCCGAGCTCAAGGCGCAGGAAGGACGCTTTGGCGACGTCCGCAACGCTGCGATTCTGGAGCTGTTCTACTCGACCGGAATGCGGCTCTCGGAGCTGCGCGGAATCAATCGGACGGACATCGATCTGCTGTCACAGCAGGTGAAAGTGCGGGGGAAGGGAAGGAAGGAGAGGATCATCCCGATCGGAGACCACGCGCAGCTGGCGCTCAGAAACTACGAGTCGAAGCGTGACGCGCTGTTACGGGCGATCGGTCCGACCGGGGACCGCACTGCATTTTTCCTCAGCAATCGCGGCAAGCGCATCTCGGTGCGCGCGATCCAGAACGCAGTAAAAGGATTCCTCGAGAAGATCGACGAGAATTCCGGACTTTCCACGCACTCGCTTCGCCACACCTTCGCCACTCACCTGCTCGACGCCGGCGCCGATCTTCGCGCGGTGCAGGAGCTGTTGGGCCACGCATCCATCTCTACGACCCAGATCTACACCCACACGAGCATCGAGCGGCTGAAGCAGGTGTACCAGAAGGCTCACCCGCGCGCCTGAAGCCGCCGCTAAAAGCGAAACATTATTCCAATCTCGGGCGCGAAATCGGGAGCTTTCGACGTAACGCCGAAAGCGCTGTTCAACTTCAGGTGAACGCGTTGTCCGAGCCAGTATTGTCCCTCGATGATCCACTCGACCTCGTCCTGGTCGCCCTCCACTCCCGTGTAAAAGCGAAACTTTGGTGAGAGGCGCTTCAGGTATTCGAGCGCGTATTCTCCGAATACCACCTTCTTGTCTGCCTCGTCGTACTCGCCGGCGACTCGTGCCGTGAGTGTTCCGAAGGAGAATCCCTTGATTGCTCCGGCGCCGAATTTGTAGGCCCAGGTCTGCGTTCCGATGATCCGCCGCTGACGCTGAAAGGGGAAATCGATCTCGAGATAGCTGAATAGCTCTGGTCGTGCACCAGTCTCGTGCGCGAATCGATAACGAATCTCAGCCTGAGTGTCGCCGAAACCCGATTCCTTCAATTCCGCGGGAAGCGCGGTGGGGTCTGATGGGTCCTTCCGCAGTCGCGCAGTGGTGAAGAGGGCGCTTTCCAGCTCGAGAGCGATGCGATCGCTCACGCCGTAGGCGAGAAAGAAATTTGCCTCGTGCTCGCGAAATTTCCCGCGGAAATCCTGATCGAGCCCGAATCCAAGCTCGGCCGGCTTGTACTCGAACTGCTTGAATAGCGTGAATTCGTAAAACGGGTAGACCAGCAGCTCGCCCTTGCGGACGTATTCGCCGAACATCGATGTCGCGATGCCGGTTCCGCGGTCGGCAAGGTAGGGGGCGAGCCGCTGAGCGTGGGCGACGCTCGACAGGGAGATCGTCGCGGATGCAATCGCCATGAGCGCCGCATGGCAGGGTGATAAGCGGACCTTCGACGCACCACAAGGGTCAAAGAGCATTGTTCCTCCTGGTTGCTATGAAGAGCGCGCGAACGCAATCTATTTGAGGGACACTGACAATAACCCTGACCCTCCGGTAAGGGCGTTCATTGAATAAAAAGCGGCACCGCCTGAATTGTTCTTGATTAGAAAGCGTCATCACTGGATCGTCCGCGTCACCCACTGGGTGAATTTCGTCGCCATTGTCATCATGGTCGGCAGCGGGCTTCGCATCTTCAACGCGTATCCGGCGTTCGCGCGAAAGGGCGAGATGTTCTGCTGCTATCCGTTCGAGCACAAGCCGATTCCGGATTGGCTGACATTCGGCGGCTGGCTCGGCGGCGCGCGGCACTGGCACTTCGCGATGATGTGGGTGCTCGTCGTCAACGGACTCATCTACCTCGGCTTCATCTACCTGCACGGCGAATGGCGCGATCTGGTGCCGCGTAAAGGCGACATCCGCGACAGCTGGCAGATGGTCAAGTTCTACACGTTCAGACGAAAGGATCACCCGCATCAGGGCAAGAACAACGCGCTGCAGAAGACCGCGTATTTCCTGCTCCCGGTGTTCGGAGCGCTCGCCGTCGTCACGGGAATCGCGATCTGGAAGCCGGTACAGCTTTCCTGGCTGACGGCGATTTTCGGCGGCTACGTGTGGGCGCGCTACTGGCACTTCATCGCCATGCTCGCGATCGTGATCCTGAGTATCGGCCACATCTTCATGGTGTTCGCAGTCGATCCGTACTCGCTAACGTCCATGATCACGGGAAACTACGACCCGTCGCTCTCTCCCGAGGCGCGGAACGCGCGGCCGTTCTATCACCTCTTTCCGAAGCGCGCTCGCGCTACACCGGCGCCGCCTCCGACGGAGGCGACGTGAGCACCGATCCGCGCGACTTCGTTTCGATCAACGGAATCGACCGTCGCAACTTTCTCATTCGGGGGAGCGGTCTCGTGTCGGCTGCGCTTCTTGCTGCCTGCGACTCGCGTGGACCCAAGGCGGCAGACAAGCTCCTCAAGTACGCCGAGCGAAAAAACCTCGTCGTGGAACGGAAGCTTTTCCGTCACACGTCTATGGACGTCGTGCAGGCTGGCGCGCACGAGGCCGGCAACAAGCTGCCGAGCTACTTCATCGCGCCGACGGTACCGGTGTGGGATGAGAGCGTAGGGGGGAAGTGGGCGCTCGAGGTTAGCGGACTCGTGGGAAATCCGGTTCGGCTTACCCTCGAGGATCTACAAAAGCTTCCGCAGGTCTCCAATCGCGTCAATCACTACTGCGTCGAAGGATGGACGGCTGTCGAAACCTGGACGGGCGTTCCGTTCACTGAGCTGGCTCGTTTGGTCCGCGCCGACCCGCAAGCGCGCTACGTGGATTTCCAGTCGTTCGATGACGACTATCACGAGAGCTGGGACATCGAGAGCGCGATGCACAAGCAGACGGTGGTCGCGTATGGTCTCGACGGAAAGATGCTGGAGCCCGCACACGGCGCACCCGCGCGCGTCTATTCACCGGTGAAGCTCGGCTACAAGAACACGAAGTACCTGACGAAGATCGT
>JBGQIT010000360.1:0-3230 GCA_041498575.1 Gemmatimonadaceae bacterium | reverse complement strand
CTGTTCCTGCACCACGCGCGCATCACCGCGATCAGCGCCTCGTCGATCCCGCTCACGCTCGCGATCAGCGTTTTCGCGATGTATCTGATCGGGCAGACATTCAACCTCATGACCCTCGGGGCGATGGCGATCGCCATTGGACTGGTGATCGACGACTCGGTGGTGATCACGGAGAACATCGTTCGTCACCTGCGGCTCAATCCTATCCGGCACGAGGCAATAAGGGAGGCCGTCCACGAGCTGATCTGGCCCGTCACGACGTCCACTCTCACCACGGTCGTTGTATTCCTGCCGCTGCGCCTGTTGAAGGGGGTCGTCGGGCAGTTCTTTGCCGCACTATCCATCACTCTCACCATCGCCGTCCTCGTTTCCCTTGTCCTGGCGCTGACGATCATCCCCCTGATGAGCGATCAATTCCTAAGGCGGGAAGACGCCGATTCCGAAGACCCAAACCCGGAACCGACGGCCGCGAAGCCCACCGGAGCCGGAGCGTTTCTACATCGAATCGGCCACGCCCTCGATATGCTCTCGGTGCGCTATCAAGAATCGCTCGAGCGAGTGCTGCACCATCCGCGGCGTATGCTGGCGGCCGCCGCGATTCTCATCATCGCCGGCGTCATTGCTCAACGGTTTGTAGGAACGGGGTTTCTTCCCGAGATGGACGAGGGGGCATTCGTTCTCGACTACTGGACTCCGGGCGGCACCGCCCTGGCCGAAACCGACCGGGAGATACACATCGTCGAAGCCATCCTCGCAGGCACTCCCGAGATCGAAGGTACGTCCCGACGTACGGGAGCAGAGCTTGGACTGTTCGCGACCGAGCAGAATCGAGGCGACATAGCCGCACGGCTCAAGCCTCAGAGCCGGCGGTCCCGTACGATCTTCGAGGTGATCGACGAAGTTCGGGTGAAGGTTGCGGCCGCGGTGCCCAGGCTGCGGGTAGAGTTCGTTCAGATTCTGTCGGACGTAATCAACGATCTGGCCGGTGCCGCGCGTCCCGTCGAGATCAAGCTTTATGGACCGGACCTCAATCGGCTCGAAGCCTACGCGAAGAGCATCGAGCCCAAATTGGCCGGCATTCAGGGAATCGAGGACCTTTACAATGGTGTGAGCGAGCCCAGCGCGGAGCTCGCCATGCACGTCAACGAAGCGGAAGCCAACCGCGTTGGCCTAACCCCGCAAAAGATCTCGGACGCGGCGATGGGAGCACTACTTGGCGCGCCGGCCGGTGAGGTACGTCTCGAGGATCGATCGATCGGCGTCCGCGTGCGCGCGCCGGACACCGTTCGTTTCAACCGGCTTCAGCTCAACGCGCTTCCAATAGTGTCGACGCAGACAGGTGCGCCGGTGCCGCTCGGCACGCTTGCGACTTTTCAACCGGTGGAAACGCGGGCGGAGCTGTTGCGTGAGAACCAACAGCAGATGATCGCCATGACGTCAGATGTGAGCGGGCGGTCACTCGGCTCGGTGATGAATGACGTGAAGGTCGTTCTGGCGGCGCAGCCGCCTCCTTCAGGAATCAGGCTGGAGCTGGGCGGACAGTACGCGAGTCAGCAGGATGCTTTTCGCGGCTTCCTGCTCGTACTCGCGCTTGCGGCCGCCAGCGTTGTCGCCATCATGGTGCTTCAGTTCCAGTCATTCGTCGAGGCACTCATCGTCCTCCTTGCGGCTCCCCTCTCATTCATCGGTGCCGTGGGACTTCTGCTCATCACCGGAACACCGCTCAACGTCTCGTCCTTCATGGGCCTGATTCTCCTCGTCGGGCTGATCGTAAAGAACGGCATCATACTTCTCGATTTCACGAGACATCGCATGCAAACCGACGATCTCCCGCTGGAGAAGGCCATTACGGAGGCGGCGGGGGTACGCTTGCGGCCTATCCTCATGACGACGCTTTGTACGCTCTTCGGGCTGTTGCCACTCGCGTTGGGTCTCGGGGCAGGGAGTGAGCTCCAGAAGCCACTCGCTCTGGCGGTGATCGGCGGACTCACCCTTTCAACGCCAATCACGTTGTTCGTGGTCCCGACGCTTCTCGTGGCGATCAGGGGGAGGAACTACAAACTTTCTGGAGAATCTGTAGCGCGGATCTCTCCTGCACAGCCTTAGATTTTAGCCGATGACGACGCCTCCCATTGCGCATCCGCCCGAGACCCTCGAGGGCTGGTACGCGCTGCACCAAATCTTTCGATTCACTAAGCAGAAGCCGGACGCTTCCAGTCTCGCGCGCTTGGTCCGAAATTGCGCAAGTGTGTTGGGCTCGACTCCCCACGCCCGGAAGAAGGGTGCGAAGAGTGCGCCCGCTCCCATCGGCTGGAGTTGTTTCGTCCGCCTCATCGGATCGACGTCTGATCTGATGGTCATTCACTTCCGAGAGTCGCTCGACGCGATTGGGGCAGCACAGAGCGCGCTCTCGAAGACTGAGCTGGGTAAGACGCTCCAGCCGGCGTATGCCTTTCTCAGTATCACCGAGGCGGGACTGTATCACATCACCGCCGAGCTCGCGCGCGCGGCGGAAGCGCGGGGCGGAAAGGTGGGCGACGCCGACTACGCGAGAACCCTCGGCGGTCGGGCGACAGCCGAACGGGAGAGCCAGCAAGTCAGGCGGCGGCTTTATCCAGAGCTACCGGACAACATGCCGTACGTCTGCTTCTATCCGATGTCCAAGCGCCGCGACGCAGCGCAAAACTGGTACACGCTTCCGCTCGACGAGCGCAGCCGGTTGATGCAGGCGCACGGAATTACGGGTCGACGTTATTCGGGAAAAGTGCAGCAGGTGATCACCGGCGCGATCGGGCTCGACGCCTGGGAATGGGGTGTGACGCTCTTCGCTCAGGATCCCCTCGATTTCAAGAAGCTCGTCACCGACATGCGCTTCGATGAGGTGAGCGCGAAATACGCCGAGTTCGGCGATTTCTACGTCGGCAAAGTCATCACCCGCTAATGTCGCGGGTAGTGGCCTTACTCTTCTCGCGGGAGAGTGAGAGTGAAGGTCGAGCCCGAGCCAAGCTTGCTCGATACGGTGAGCTCGCCATCCATCGCCCGCGCGAGTTCGCGACTGATCGCGAGCCCGAGGCCTGTGCCCTCGTGGGCGCTGCTCAGAGACCGTCCCAGCTGAACGAAGGGCTCGAAGATCGCTCCCAGCTTGTCGGTCGGGATCCCCGCGCCGGTGTCGATTACTTCTATTGAGGCTGTTCTCCCTGACGCTCTGCACCCAACTCTCACGGTACGGT
>JBGQIT010000359.1:0-3241 GCA_041498575.1 Gemmatimonadaceae bacterium | reverse complement strand
CACTTTCGGCCTGCAGAAGCTGCTCGGCCTCTAGCCTACTATTCCTTGAGCGTCACCTGTGCTGGGTTGATGATGTTCGGATTTGCTCCCGCGGGAACGTCGACGTAGATCACGACCGGACGACCCTGAATCTCGAGCGTCGAGACCTGGAGTGTTCTCCCCGCCGCTGAATATTTCTTGACGAGATCGGTGGAGCCCTTCCCCGCCTTGGTCTTGTATCGCGCCTCGACACCCAGACCGGCGATGTGAAAGAACTCGCCTGCCTCCACCGGCGAGTCCCAGACGGTGAGCCACACGACCCCCTGACCCTGGGGAGTGTTCACGACAGCGTAGCGATCGCCGTCCCACCCAGTTGCGCCCCGCACTGCCTCGTTCTGGTCATTCAGCTGCTGGAACAGGAATAGACGTGTTTCGAACTCTCCAAGGTCGTTGTCGTAGACCGTCGTCGCATTGGAGAGGGTGCCCAGCGTGACGCGCGTCGGATTGTCGCGCTTCAGGAAGAACGCGGCGGGATGGATTATCTGCTCGGTGGATACCGGCATGTCCTTGTAAATGGTCGAGCTCGGCTTCCGTTCCTTATAGTTGCGATAGAACTCGGCGCCGCTGAGGTATGGAAAGATCAAAGTCTCCTGAATCACCTTCGGCGCAGCCGCGAAGATCGGCATCGACGCCTGGTTCTCGCGTATCATCTCCCTGATCCGGTCCCAGCCACCGGGAAGGTTGATCGCGATGTTGGTACCGCCGAGCATGATCGAGATCTGCTCGTAGACGGCCTGTCCTTCGAACACGGCCTGCGCCGCCGACAGCCGGTCGTTGTCGCCCCGAATCTTCTGGACGGAATCGAGGCTGATGTATTGATCCTGCAGCGCGTGTACGAGCTCGTGCGTGATAATAGTCGACGTGGTCACGTCCTTCGGAGAGCCGTCGACAACGTAGAGCACTTTCGTATGCGGGTCGTAGTAGCCGACGATCTGCTCTTCCATCAGGCTGGTGAGAAAGGCCTGCAGCTTGAGAGTGTCGGGAATCATGCCGAGCCGCTTGTAGGCCGCCTCCTGGCCCGCTACGTCGTGCGCGGCTAGCGAGTCTGTGAATTGCTTCGTCACGAATTCGCGCACCTGCTCCTTCGAGCGCGTCTCGACTTTGGGCGGCGTCTTGTATTTGAGTCCGACCGCTTTCTCGATCATCGGCACCGCTTCGGCGACTTCCGCCGCGTACGGACCTTCGTATTTCGATTTCTCCTTCTGGCAGGCGGACACCAGCATCAGCACCGCCCCGCCGGCCAGAAAGAGAGTTCGCTTAAGCTGAATCTTCATTGCACGCAAATTAGAGGAGAACGACAGGCCGTCACACGACCGCCTCAGAGACCCGAGACGCGCAGATACCACGCGATGATCGCGTCTCCGTGAACCAGCGCGATCAGCGCAGCGGGCGCAAGAAAGACGCCGAAGGGAAGCTCACGCTTGCGCCATCCTCCCCCCACTTCGAGGGCGAGCTCCGTCTGCCCCTTGTCGTCGGCGAGTCCACGCGCGGAGAGCGGGTAAACGATACCCAGCAGTACTATGGGAGCGAGCACGGCGGCGATGAAGATAGTGAGCAGTGACCGCACCGGGCCGACCGCCGCGCCCACGACGGCCATGAGTGTCACGTCGCCAAACCCCATAGCCGGACGCTTCAACCAAACTTCACCGAGCCAGCCAACAATCGCGATCGCGCCGGCGCCGACGCACATTCCGAGAATTGCGTCCCACGGACCGGCAAACGGCTCCGATTCCCGAAGGTAAAGTGCGATAAAAGAGGTCAGGAGCACGAAGATCAGCCCGAAAACCGTGAAGCCATCGGGGATTACAAAATGTTTCGCGTCGGTTATCGCTATCCCCAGGAGAACCGTGACAAACACCGCTACTCGGAAGGCGGTAAATGACATTCCGAAGTGGCCATAGGCGTCGAGCCAGATCAATCCAACCAGCAGCTCGACGATCGGATACTGGATCGAGATGCGCTCGCGGCAGTTGCTGCATTTTCCACGAAGCATCAACCAGCTCACGATCGGGATGTTCTCGGTCGCCTTGATCTGGTGGCCGCATTTTGGGCACCTCGACCTCGGCTTCACCACTGACAGGCCTTCCGGCCAACGGCCGATACAGACATTGAGGAACGAGCCAATCGCGGCTCCGACCGCAAACACGTAAATGCCTTCCAGAATTTCAATCATGACCGAAGCTCATAGAGAATGATTCCCGTCGCAACCGCGACGTTGAGGGACTCGACGTTGCGGGCAATCGGTAGCGATACCGTTCGTTTTGCTTTCGCGCGGATCGCCGGCGACAAACCGGATCCTTCATTTCCAACGGCGATCGCGATTCGCTGCGGAGCGTCGCCCGCTTCGAGCGGACTACCGCCCACGTCCGTCGCCCACAGCTCGATCTGTTTCCGCTCGAGGAAGCTCAATAGATCGTCAATCCCCGCGTGAAAGGCCGGATGCTGAAACTGCGCGCCCATCGAGCTCCGAATCACCTTGGGATTCCAGAGATCGACCGTGCCCGGCAGTGCGATGGTCGCCGTGGCGCCGAGTGCCGCCGCGGTGCGGACAATGGTGCCCACATTCCCGGGGTCCTGCACCCCATCAAGGACGATCAAGCGGCACACTCCGGTGACATCCAGTGTATCAAGTGAACGCGCGGGAACCTCACCGATCGCGATGACACCCTGCGGCGAATCGGTTTCGGCGGCGGATCGGAAGTCTTTTTCGGAGACCTCCGTCACCTCGATACCGGACTCGTCGAGAGTCTTTCGCAGAACCTTGCCTCGGGGAGCGTCCGCGAGCTGGGGAGCGACCAGAGCGCCGCGAACCGTGAGTGGCGAGCGAAGCAGCTCTTCGACCGAGCGTACACCCTCGGCGAGGAAGAGCGAGTGTTTCTCGCGGGCCTTTCTGCGACCGAGATCGCGGGCTAGTGTAAGGAGTTTCACGCGTTGTTTTTGCAGGGCTCAGCTGGAATAGGACTTGCCTCCGCGTCTCATTGAAATCCCATTTGCTGGAGTATGAATGAAGCGACTTCTCGTAGGTATTGCGATTACCACCTCCCTCACTGCGTGCGCCATTTCGCAGCAGCAGGAAGTGCAGATGGGACAGGAATATGCGCAACAGATCAACGCGCAACTACCGATCGTCCAGGATCCGGAGATCAATCGCTATATCAACGTCCTGGGAGACTCGATTGCCCGGCTCACGAGCCGCCGTGAT
>JBGQIT010000358.1:0-3246 GCA_041498575.1 Gemmatimonadaceae bacterium | reverse complement strand
CTCGTACGCGCGGCTTTCCAAAGTCCTCGATCACCAGTTCCGCGAGAAGAAACCGCTCGTTCTCTTCGCCTCGCGAGCCGAGTTCGGACAAAACAACGTCACGGGCGATCTGGGTGAAGGAGTGGGAGGCGTGACCGAGTACGCTCGGGGCCGCATGATTCTGCCGCTCACGGGAGATCTCGGCAGCTTCGAGCACGTCCTCACGCACGAAATGGTGCACGAGTTCCAGTACGACATTTTCGCCCGCGGCAAGGCTGGCGCGAACGTACAATCTCTCAACCAGATCGATCCACCGACCTGGTTCATGGAGGGCATGGCCGAGTACTTGTCGAGCGGCCCGAATCACACCCTGACGACGACGTGGCTGCGCGACGCCGCGGTCAACGGCAATCTGCCCTCGATCGAGCAGATGACCGAGCGGCCAGACAAATATTTCCCGTACCGTTATGGAGAGGCCCTCTGGGAGTACGTCGGCGAGCGCTGGGGCGACGCCGCGATCGGAGAAATTCTTCAGAATGTGAGTACCGTTGGAATCGCGCGTGCATTCCAGCGGCAACTCGGTTTGACCCTCCATGAGCTGAGCGACGACTGGCGCGAGTCCGTTAACGCGAAGTACCTGCCACAGGCCGCGGTGCTCGATCGACCACGCGCGTTCTCGCAGCCACTTCTCACCGAAAAGAGAAGTGGGGGGCAGATCTTCCTTGCTCCATCGCTTTCGAATGATGGCGACCGCATCGCGTTTCTCTCCAATGGCAACTTCAAGCGGGGCGAGCTGTTCATCGATCTCTGGCTTGCCGATGCTCGCACCGGCAAGCGCATCAAGCGCCTCGTCGAGAGCACCCTCAATCCGAACTTCGAGGAGCTGCGACTTCTGTACTCGCAGAGCTCGTTCTCCAACAATGGCCGCATGATCGCGTTCACGGCGCAGCGCGAGGGTAAGGATGTGATGTACCTGATGGATGTCGCCAAGACATCCGTCACAGCGCGCATCGATTTGCCCTCCGTCGATGCCATCTGGAGCCCGGTATGGTCGCCGGATGACAAACAGATCGCGTTCAGCGGCACGCACGGCGGCATCACCGATCTGTACATCGTCGATGCTGATGGCAAAAACCTGCGACAGCTCACCAACGACGAGTATGGCGATCTGCAGCCGGCCTGGTCTCCAGATGGGAAGCGGCTCGCGTTTGCCACGGATCGCAGTCCCGAGACAAATCTTTCCATTCTCAAGATTTCGAAGTGGCGCATCGCCGTGCTGGATCTTCAGTCAGGCGCAATCGAAGTTCTCCCCAACCAGGGCGGCTTGAACCTGAATCCGGCCTGGTCGCCGGATGGGCGCCAGCTCGCGTTCATCTCCGATCGAACCGGAATCCCCAACATTTTCCTTTTCGACTTCAACGATCGGCAGCACTACCAGCTGACGAACGTCCTGGGAGGTGTATCGGCGATCACCGAGTTTAGCCCGGCGATAAGCTGGGCACGGGGTGCTGACAGAATCGCCTACACCAGCTTCGAGAAGGGCGACTATACAATTTGGACCATCGACAATCCGCGAGCCCTCAAGAAAACCGCGTTCCGTCCGTCGGGCGTAAACCTCGCCGCTGGAGCGCCGTTGCCGGATTCTCTGGCAAAACCGAAAACAGGGTTTGATTCGCTGACTCTGCGGCCGAGAGCGGGCGAGCCGACGTCAACGTATCGTGCACCGGCGGGATCGCGTCAGTCGTCAGTGCTACCCGTGCAGGAGACGGTAACGGATCTGCCGCCAAGTGTCGCGGTTCTCATGGCAGATCCGTTGTTCGGTCTGCCCGACACCACGAGGTTCAAGGAGCACCCGTACCACGTAGCCTTCCATCCGGACTACATCGCCGATCCGTCGATCGGGTACACACCGAGTTACGGCACCTTCGCCGGGGGAACTGCTTTCGTCTTCAGCGACCTGCTCGGGAACCATCAGCTGGCTGTGGCCGGGAATGTCTACGGACGGTTGAGCGACGCGAGCGCCTTCGTCGGCTACGCCAATCTGAGCCACCGCCTTCAGTATACGACCGGTGTCTCGCAGGATCCGGTCTACGTTCCACTCAGCGGAAGCAGCAACCTCGATCAGACTGGAACGGTCGTTCGGTTTCAGACGAACTATCTTCGGTACGTCATCCGGAATCTTTTCGTCAGCGGCCAGTATCCCTTCAACCGCTTTACACGCGTCGAGACCGGCGTTCAGCTGAATAGCATCGCCCAAGGCTTCGTGCAGGTTTACCAGGATTGCAACCAGGCCGGTTATTGCACGGATATCCAGTTCAAGGACACACTGTCGCTGCCGACCATCAATTACGTCACGCCATCGGTCGCGTTCGTTTCCGACAACACGCTCTTCGGCACGACCGGGCCTGTGATAGGTCGCAGGATGCGATTCCAGGCGTCGCAGAGCGCCGGCAAGCTGACCTTCAGTGATTTCCTCGTCGACTACCGCCGGTACGATCCGATCATCTTCAACACACTGACATTCGCGACGCGGTTCCTCAGCTCTATCTCGGTCGGCCCGGATGAGGGCTTCTTCCCGAAGTACATCGGCCGTCCCGATTTCATCCGTGGCTACGACCGCGCCAACTTCAACTTCGTCGATTGTACTTCGATCATCGGCGCTGGCCAATCCACGTGCAACAACGCGCAACTTGCCGGCAGCAGAGTGGCGGTCGCCAATGCCGAGCTGCGCTTCCCGATCATCCGCCGCTTCGATGTCGGAAGCAATTTTGGGCTGCCGCCGCTCGATGGGCTCATCTTCTACGACGCCGGTCTGGCTTGGAGCAAGTTTCAAACTCCACACCTCGGCCGCGCGCCTGAGAACAACAATCCGGACCTCAATCGCTATCCACTCACGAGCTGGGGTGCCGGGTTGCGCGTGAATCTGTTCAACCTCGCGATTCTGCGTTGGGATTACGCGAGACCGCTCGAAGGCGGACGCAAGCCGAACTGGACTTTCTCGTTGGGAGCGAGCTACTAACCGTTGCGCCGCCTCCTACTGCTGGCGCTGCTCTGTACAGCCTGTACGAAAGACAGGGCAGCGCCTGACAGCACGACCCCACAGATAGCCGAGCCACACGGGCCTGACCCGCTCCTCCTCCGCGTTCCGCGCGGAGGAGGCACCGGGCACGTCTACGCCTACCCAAAGCTCGATTCGGCGGTCTGGACGGTCGATGAAATTCCGCCACTGGATCGCGTGCTCGCGTTCGATCAGGACGGCGGTACGAT
>JBGQIT010000357.1:0-3254 GCA_041498575.1 Gemmatimonadaceae bacterium | reverse complement strand
GATACGTCGGCGAAGGGCGATTCGGCGAAAAAGTCCGCTGATTCAGCGCAGAAAAAACACGTCAGCGATGTGCGCGTTATCACGCGCGCTCAATATCGATGGAACGGCGGCGGCTACACTGATCCTACCGCTCACACCCATATCTGGACCGTGCCCGCGGCCATTGGTGTCACGGGAGCTCTCCCGACACTCAGACAGATCACCTTCGGCGACTTCGACGAAGGTGAGCCGGTATGGTCGCCCGACGGCTCGCGTCTCTATTTCACATCGCTCCGGCGCCTCGAGCCCTATTACGACTCCAGGGGGGATGAGCTGTATTCGGTCCCTGCGAACGGCGGGGCGAGCGTGAAGGTCGCGAGCATCGACGGGCTAGTCGGTACCATCGCCCCGTCACCGGACGGCAAACGAATCGCATTCACCGGATACATGAACGCGAAGCCGCTTCGCTTTTTCAATCAGGGCGATCTTTTCATAGTGGACGCCGCCCCTGGCTCTCAACCGCGGAATCTGACCGCGACCTACGATTACGATGTCGAGGGCGGACTCACCGCGGACCAGCATCCACCACGCGCGGGTTCGGGCGGCGGGATCGTATGGAGCCGAGATGGAAAGAGCGTGCTGGTGGTGACGACGGAGAATGGTCGCGCGAACCTTAAACGCTTCTCCATCTCAGACGGGAAGATCGACTCGGTGACCACTGGCAGCCACGACGTGGAAGCCTACAGTGCGAGCGCCGATGGATCGAAGATCGTCACGCTCGTCTCGACGCCCACCAACATCGGCGATTTATACATCCTGGAAGGTGGGTCTGTTCACCCCGCGCCGCGGCAGATCACGCACGTGAATGATGGACTCTTCAGCACGCTAGATCTGAGCGCGCCTGAGGAATTCTGGTACAAGAGCTTCGATGGCCGCTCGATTCAGGGCTGGATTCTAAAGCCTCCCCACTTCGACGCCTCGAAGAAGTATCCGCTCATTCTCGAGATCCACGGCGGCCCGAACGCCGCTTACGGCCAGACGTTCACGCACGAATTCCTTTGGATGGCGGCCAAGGGTTACGTCGTGCTCTACACCAACCCGCGCGGCAGCACTTCGTACGGACAGGACTTCGCCAATATCATCCAGTTCCATTATCCGGGCGACGACTACAAGGATCTGATGGCCGGCGTCGACGAGGTGCTCAAGCGCGGGTACGTGGATTCGACCCGCATGGGAGTGACAGGAGGGAGTGGCGGCGGCGTGCTGACGAACTGGACGATCACGCAAACCCATCGCTTCGCCGCGGCGGTGTCGCAGCGGTCGATCGCCGACTGGTCGGGCTTCTGGTACACAGCGGACTTTACGCTCTTCAATCCGACGTGGTTCCGCGCTGCGCCGTGGGAAGATCCAAAGGGATTCGCCCAGGTCTCGCCGATCACCTTCGTCGCCAACGTGACGACTCCGCTGATGCTGATCGAGGGTGAGGCCGACATGAGGACCCCGCCGGCTGATGGCGGCGAGCAGATGTTCCGCGCGCTCAAGTATCTGCACAAACCGACGGTGATGGTGCGATTCCCGGACGAGACGCACGAGCTCTCACGTTCGGGCAAGCCCTGGCATCGCGTCGAGCGACTGCGCCACATCGTCGGGTGGTTCGACAAATATCTGCAACACCAGACCACGACGGCGTACGACGTGCGGTAAACAGGACGCCGAAGGGCTGGCAGTTGTAATTCTGCCGACAGCGCACCGAATACATCGTTACGTGATGTTCGGTTTTTCAGTATGCGCCACACGCCGAGTTAAATCCTAATGTCCCACTATCTGTCAACCGTCTGGAACGACATCTTCGTCCCGGGCGTCCCCCTGCTCGAGAAGACCATCCGTACTCTCGTCGTTTACGGGGCCGTTCTGATCGGTCTTCGCCTCGCCGGGAAGCGTGAGCTCTCGCAGCTCAATCCATTCGATCTCGTCGTCCTTCTCCTGTTATCGAACACCGTCCAGAACGCGATCATCGGTAACGACAACTCGGTGATCGGAGGATTGTTCGGCGCGGCGGTACTCCTTCTCACCAATCATTTTCTGGTTCGCTATCTCTTCAAGTCCGGAAGGCTTGACGCGATGGAAGGCAACCCCGACGTGCTCGTATCCAGTGGGAAGATCATGCACGATCGACTCAATGAGGAGCTGATAACCGTCGCCGAACTGGAGGCCGCCGCCCGCCGGCAGGGGATCAGGTCGATCGCTGATGTCGAGGAATGCAGGCTGGAGACTGGAGGGGCGCTGACCTTCGTCGAGAGGACTCCCACGCCAGAAGACGCGAAGCACGGCGAAGTGATGCAGCGACTGGAGGCGATCGAGCGGCGGCTTGAAACGCTTGCCGCTAGCTAGCAAGACCAGAAGAGAGCTTCGCCGCCCGTCACTCAGACTACCTGTATGAAGGCTCCCAGCGATTGGCTGCAAAGCCGACAGCTCCTTGCTTCAGTTTTGTGGATGCCAGATTTGCGGTATCACTACGGGCCGAGTTTACTTTATCCTTAACGCTAAACGAGGATGAGATGAACGTCCAGCAGTCGATGATGACCGAAGCGCTCCGGCGCTGGCGCATCATTCCAGTGATCGTTATCGACGAGCCGAAGAACGCGGTTCCACTCGCAACCGCGCTGCTCGCGGGCGGGCTGCCGATCGCAGAGATCACGCTTCGCACTCCCGCTGCCCTTGAAGCGCTGCGGCGCATCACGCAGGAGCAGCCAGAAATGTTCGCTGGAGTGGGCACGGTGCTCAATGTCAGGCAAGCGGAGCAGGCGCGGAAAGCCGGAGCGCACTTCGTAATCTCGCCGGGACTCAATCGCGCCGTCGTCGACTACTGTCTCGAGCACGACGTTCCGGTCTACCCCGGTGTCGCTACCGCGAGCGAGATAGAAGCGGCCATCGAATCGGGACTCAACCTGCTCAAGCTCTGGCCGATCGTGACTCTTGGCGGCGTCGAATATCTGAACCTGCTGTCCGGGCCGTTCGCCGGCGTCGAGTTCAACCCCAGCGGCGGGCTCGCGACCACGACCTTCGAGAGCTACCTCGCGCTGAAGAATGTCGTAGCGGTCGGAGGCTCGTGGATGGCTCCGGCGGACATGATCGCCGCAAAACAGTTCGACCGGATCAGTGCCGCGGCGTGACCGGGCTTTTCCTCGACGGAGTGAGTTTGTTGGCTCTCGTCACGGTATCCCGAACTGCGGCACTGATCCGGTCGAACTGTTTTGCGGCGATCATGTCCGCCG
>JBGQIT010000356.1:0-3255 GCA_041498575.1 Gemmatimonadaceae bacterium | reverse complement strand
CCCTGCGAGGCAGCAAGGTGTAGCGGCGTAACCTCCGCCTCCCAGTGCGCCCAAGGGGCATTGGGATCGGCACCGTGGTCGAGAAGCCATCTCACCGCCGCAACGTTGTTCCGCTTGGCCATAAGATGCAGCGCGCCGGGCTCGATGAGTTTTGGATTCTCGTTCAAGAGTCGCGCGGCCGTCTCCCAGTCACCCAGCGCCACTGTGGCGACAAGGTCCATCATGCCGCTGCGCGCGGGCCGGTTTCCACGCGCCGCGCTGACAAGCTCCGACGAGGTAAGGGCGCGGATTTTCTCCATCACGCGCCGGTCCATATCCGGAGCCGTCGCATATGCAGCTGCCGGCATGCCCGCGCCATCGACCGCCAGCGGATCGGCACCGAGGTCAAGCAGCAACGAAACCATCTCCGGACGACTTTGTTGCACCGCGTAGTGCAAAGGCATCTGATTGTTCTCGTTTCGGCTCATACGGCTGTTGAGCGTTGACGGATCAGCCGCCACGATGCGGCGAACTTCATCCGCCAGGTTCAGCGAGATCGCCGAGTAGATGTGGTGCCGCGCGCCGCGACTGAGAAGAAATTGCGCGATGGCGCGGTGCACGGGGTCGTCGCCGCGGTCCCAACACGATGTCCAACCGATGACTTCCAGTGCGTGGTCGTCACCGTGGCCGACGACATCACCTCCCGCTTCGGCCAGCCGTCGCACGACATCGAGGTGGCCTGCTGCCGCGGCCCAGTGCATCGCGTAGGTGTTGTCTCCCTTCTCGCGCGTGTTCACGTCGAGGCCGCGATCCAGTAGCAGGTCTACATTCGCGAGGTGACCCGCGTGTGCGGCCGCGTGCAACAACGACCACTCGTACGGCTGCTCGCGCGCGTGCAGTTTGTCCGGGTGCTTGTCGAGCAACGCGGCGAGGGCGCGAACGTCAGCGTTCCGCGCCGCGGCAAATAGCTGACCCTCCAGGGAAAGCGAATCGACGTGCGCTTTGAGCGCTCGCCAGCCGGAGAATCCGTACTGCTTGGCCAGATTCAACTGCGCGTCGGCAAGTTTTGCGACCGGGCTCGACCGCCGAAGCTCGGCGAGCCGGCGCTTGGCCTCCTTACGGAGCCAATCGAGGTTCGGGGCATCCGGGAGTGACAACGGTGCGGACGCAGACCCGGTGGTCTGTTCGGACATGAGACACCTTCCTTTCCTGGAAAGGGACGAGCCCTTTCATGCCGCCCGTCGTCCGCAATGAGGGCGAGGAATAGAAGGTTATTCACTAACGACAGGGGCGGGTTGAACCCTTTACGCGGACCGTTGGCCGCCCTCGCGGCACATGGCTGAATGGTAGCCCGGGGCTGGCAGCGCGACAAGAGAAGAGCGAACGTGAAAGGAATCGTGCATCCAAACGTCGAGCTGATACGCAACTTCTACACGTCCTTCGGAAATCGCGACGCTCGTGGCATGGCCGCCTGCTACCATCCGTCCGTCAAGTTCTCGGACGAGGTCTTCACCGATCTCGAGGGCGTACGAGCGGCGGGGATGTGGCAGATGCTCTGTGAGCGTGGCAAAGACCTGAGGATCGAGTTCCGCGACATCGCGGCCGACGACTCAGACGGGCACGCTCACTGGGAAGCCTGGTACACGTTCTCCCCCACTGGCCGCAGGGTTCACAACAAGATCGACGCCGACTTCGAGTTCCGAGGCGGAAAAATCATCCGGCACCGCGACAGATTCAATTTCTGGAGTTGGGCGCGTCAGGCGCTTGGACCGACAGGATGGCTGCTTGGTTGGTCGGGGTTCGTAAGGAAGCGAGTACGCTCGCAAGCGGAGAGAAACCTCGCCGCATTCCTGCGGGAACATGGCCAGTAAGGTGAAAGGCGTTCCCGAAGGCGCGTCAGTCGTCATCCCGAGATTGGTGTGTCGGGACCCCGCCGCTGTGATCGAGTTCTGCGCGAGTACATTCGGCGCGGTCGAGCGCGTCCGCCGACCAGGTCCCGACGGGTCGGTGGCGCATGCGATGATGATGATCGGCAACGCAATGGTCATGATCGAGAGCGAATGGCCGACCTTGCCGAGCCTGGCGCCCACACCAGACGGAAGCTCACCCGTCGTGCTCTTCGTTTATGTCGAGGACGTGGATCAAACAGTAGAGCGAGCGGTCGCCGGCGGCGCCAAAGTGCTGATTCCAGTACAGGACCAGTTTTGGGGAGACCGGACAGGGTGGATCATGGATCCATCAGGACATGTCTGGACGATCGCAACACGCATCGAAGACACCACGGAACAGGAGAGAAAAGATCGGTGGTCCAGCATTCAGACAGAGCACTGAGCGTCTTACACAATGGACGCACTCTGGGTGATTGATGACTCGCGGAAGGATTGTAGAGCGACTACGATTACTAACCAGGCTAAGCGTACTCAACCGAGGAATCGATGCGTTCAGGATTTGCTGCGGGTTTGATGGGCATTGGCGGTATTCTGCTGTCGTTTGGTGCGGTGATCGTCGTCCTCGCATTTTTCGCCAGGCAAGGCGGCGACACTCGTCTGGAGTTGCCGGCGATGACCACGGTTGCGCTCGGCTCCCTCGTTGTTGGAGCCGTCATGTTCGGTGCGGGATTCCTTCTGGCTCGCCTCGGTGGGAATTCCAACCAGTCCGGCGACCGTGGCACCGCGTAACGCGGTAGTCGATGTTGCCGAGCGATTATCCGGGTGTGATTCGAGACGGCGTTGCCGCGCTCACCTGGGCCGGAGCATCATTGGAGCGGGCGTTGCAGCGGATCCCCGAATGGGTTGCGGAACAAGCTCCTTTCAACGAAAAAGCTCTCGCGGAAGCAAAGGAAAAAGCAAAGCGAGAACGCACGCAGCTGGCGGTGTCGTTTCCCAATGCCGCCGAGTGGACGCGCACTTTTTCGGATCAACGAGCAGAAGTGACGGAGCTGGCGACTCGCCTCGAGCGACGCACCCGGGCTGACTGGCAAAGTGGAGACGCTACTCAATACTTCAGCGGACTCGAGCTGAGGATTCTTGAGAGCTGGGCCCACGGAGCAAACGAGGGCCTCCTTGCCTGGCTCGGCGAAAGACCGGAACAGATTCAACGGCGCAAGATGGAATTCGCCGCGCTCGGGCAGTGGCTGCGGGACTACCTTGACGGGAACGCGTGAGTCGTAGTTCTTGGCAAAGTCGTTCTCGCCTTAGCCAGTGTCAGCCCTTGATGGTCTTCGTGGCCTCGTCCCAGGTGACTCCGGTTCTCCTGAAGTACGACTCGTTCGCCATG
>JBGQIT010000355.1:0-3269 GCA_041498575.1 Gemmatimonadaceae bacterium | reverse complement strand
GTCCGGACCAACGCCGCGCTCATCGATCCCAGTGTGCAGCTGGCCCGGACATGTCCGGCCGCGATAAAGCTCTTTACGACTCCCGATCGGGTCGGGCATCCCTATCGCGAAGTGGCGGTGCTCAACGCCAAAGGCGAATCCAACTGGTCGGATGAGGGCGATATGATCGAATCGATGCGGGACAAGGCGGCGGAGGTCGGCGCCAACGGCATCATATTGAGCAAGATCGACGAGCCCAGCGCTCTCACGAAAGTGATTGGAGAAGTCGCGAAGACCGGGAGCCAGCGAAAGGGCAACGCGCTCGCGATTTACGTTCCGTCGGATTCGACTAACACCACGACGATTTGCGCCAGGAAAAAGTGAGTCCCTGTCGTTGCAGTTCCACTCGGACGTCAGGTGGCAGCGCTAGCCGGCTCCACTCCTTCCGCCGCAAGCAGCGCCTGCTTCACCCCCGGTAGCCCGCTGTACCCTCCGATCGAGCCGTCGCTCATCACCACTCGGTGACAGGGGACGACGACTGCGACCGGATTCGCTCCACATGCCTGGGCAACCGCACGTGTCGCCTTCGGGCGGTTGATCGCCTGCGCCACGTCGAGGTAAGAGCGGGTTGACCCCGCTGGAATCGCGAGAAGCTGGCTCCAGACTTCGCGCTGAAAATCTGTGCCCTGCAGGTCGAGCGGGAGCGTGCTGTCGAGTTTACGCCCGGCGATTCGTTCGCGGACGGTATCGAGGGCTGGTTTGAGCGCCGTATCGTCTCGTCTTAGCTCCGCCTTTGGAAATCGCTCGCGCAGGTGCTCTTCCGCTCCCGCGTCGGATTCGCGGAGGCTGACGGCGCACACTCCCTTGTCGGTTGCCGCGACGAGCACACTTCCGAGGGGGCTCGTTCCGGTAGTGAATTTGATTTCCATGGCGCTCCCCGTTGATGCCAGACAGTATGTCCAGCCAACCGCGACTCTGCCAGCCTTTACCAGGGACACCACATTCCGAACGTCATCGGAGTCTTTCGTCGATGACTCTGATCAACGACCTGGACGAGCACCTGCGTTACGTGCGCGGATGTACTCTGGCTAGCACTTGTTCCTGACACAATCCAGGCACCCCAAAGAGTGCCCGATGAAGCTTGCCCGGCCCGCTTCCGTAGTCACCCACGGTCGCGTTTGCCAGGGCGGATCGTGCCTCACGTGCTGGGAGTGGCCGCACTCCAGGTCGGCGACCCAATGTCCTTCCTCGTCCTGATGGAAGCCGACGATCTTTCGTGGGATCTCCGACCCTGCCTCTGCATCGGAGTGCAATCAGCTCTCGACGCTGAGAATTCCGATTGCCCCTTTCTGGCCGTGTCCAAATCCGTGGTTGACGAACACGAACTCGCCCGGAATGTCCGCCAGCATCTCGAACACCATTCCGCCCCCGGGAGCAACGCCAAAGGTCTGAACGCCGCGCAGCGGAATGTCCGGCGGCGCCCCCAGGTAAACAGTGTCGAACTGCTCTCCGACGACGTGAAAATTGCACGGGTGAGTAGGTCCGGCGTTCACAACGTAGAATCGCACACGGTCCCCGACTCGCACTTTGATCGGCGCGGTCATGTACTGACTCGGGCGTCCGTTGAAGACGACGTAGTCCGGCAGCGTCGCCAGCATCTTCGTGTAGTCGAACGGCAGCACACCGGCGACCGCCGCGCCCAGGTAATATTCGCTCTCCACGAGGACGAATTCTTTCGCCGTGTGCAGCCGTGAGGGTGGATCGACTATCACCGCTCCGACCATTCCCGAACCGATGTGCATGAGGACGGGAGAGGTTCCGCAATGATACATGTACACCCCCGGATACCGCGCCTTGAACGTAAACGACACTGATTGTCCGGGAGACGCTGAGCGGAAAGCGACCTTTGGATCGATCTGCGCTGCGTGAAAATCCATCGAATGCGGAATTGATCCGTGGTTTGTGAGAGTGAACTCGACGGTGTCGCCTTGTTTCACGTGCACTATTGGCCCCGGAATATCGCCGCCGAACGTCCACGCGGAGATGACGGTGTCGTCCGAAATGCGGATGGGGACTTCCTGGGCGGTGAACTGAAGCCGGGTAGTGCGCTCGCGTGCAACCGGTGGAAGCGCGGGATCGAACCGCTGAAAGACTACATTCTGCCCTTTCGCGGGCGAGGCCGTCGATTGATGGATGTTCGCGTGACCGCCGGTGTCGAGTTTGCTGTCGGGATTGCGCACAGCCGTCCCGGGCCCTGCCTGCCGAGCGATGGTGGCGTTCGAGCCTGCAGACTCCCTGATTTTCTGTTCCGACTCGTCCGGCCCGCAGGCGCTAAGAGCGAGCGGGGCGAGCGCGCCCAGTATTGACGACTTGACCAGGAACTCTCGGCGCGTTGCTGGACGGTCAGCAAGTTCGGATAGTGTCGGCCGTGCGGTAGTCATTGAAGTCCCTCCGAATTGAGTTCAGAACTCCTCCCCCTTCGCTTCACGATCTAATCTGTGATTGACGAGCATGGCCAGGAAGTGAACTGACGGGGGCCGACTCCGGGAAACCCGCAGACAAAACTAGGAGATCAAGCGGGCGATCCCGAAAGCCGCTGCGGCAGCGAGACCTCCGGTCACAGTCGTCTGTAGTCCACTTCGGAGCACGGGAACGCCAGTGAACTTTCCTTTCACTCCGCCAAAGACGGCTAGCGCGATGAGTGTGACCGTCACCGACAGGCGCAACGCCGTGTGCGCGTCCGGCAGCAACAGATATGCGCTGAGCGGGATCATTCCGCCAACGGCGTACGCGAGCGCGATAGTCACCGCACTTTTCCATGCACGACTCGGCTGCGGCTCTTCGAGGCCGAGCTCGAAGCGCATCATGAATGCTACCCAATCCTTGGGCCGCTGCCTGAGAGACTGAACGACAGAGGAGCTCTCGCTCTCCGAGAGCCCATAGGTTTGGAAAATGTCGGTGACCTCTTTCGCTTCGGCTTCCGGAATGCGCTTGATCTCGTCCTCCTCGCGCGCCTCCTCATGCATGTAATGCTCGGCGTCGCCGCGTGCTGCCAGGTAACCTCCCAGCCCCATCGCAATGGAGCCGGCTGCGATCTCGGCGAAGCCCGCTGTGATAATGAGACGGGACTGCGCGATTGCCCCGGTAAGGCCGGCGGCCAGGGCAAACGGCACCGTCAAGCCGTCCGACATCCCGATTACGATGTCACGGACCGTATCGCTCGCCGTGAAATGTTTTTCAATGTGCGGAGTCGACGGCACCGATAGTCCTGTCCGAGCAAACCCCGAGTC
>JBGQIT010000354.1:0-3299 GCA_041498575.1 Gemmatimonadaceae bacterium | reverse complement strand
TGCTCGGGGCGAATGGCGATCACGTACATCGGCAGCGAGAATCCGCCTGGTACTCCACGTCTCTGCCCGATGGTGTAGCGTGCGAAACCGTTGTGCTCTCCCACGATCGTTCCGCTCGAATTGACGATCGGACCCCGTGACAGAGCCGGCGCATCGGCCGGAAGTCGCTGCTCCAGAATCCTCGCGTAGTCGCCATCCGGCACGAAGCAGATCTCCTGGCTCTCCGGCTTTTCGGCGATCACCTCGAGGCCTACCGCGTGCGCGCGGGCGCGCGTCTGCGCCTTGTCGAGATCCCCGACGGGAAGGATCATCCGGGACAGCACGGCGCGATCGATTCCCCAGAGGAAATAAGTCTGGTCCTTGTTCTCATCGACTCCCCGGCGAAGCTCGCCATCGACCACGCGAGCGTAATGTCCGGTAGCTATCCACCGTGCGTCGATAGCATCCGCCTTTTTCAGGAAGTCGCGGAACTTCGTGAACGTGTTGCACCGGACGCACGGAATCGGCGTGCGGCCGCGTGCGTACTCTTCGACGAAGTTGTCGACCACATCGTGCCCGAAGCGGCTCTCGAGGTTGAGCACGTAATGCGGGATCCCGAGCTGCTCGCAGACGCGACGCGCGTCGTTCACCGAATCGAGCGAGCAGCAGGGACGGTCAGGGACATCTTCGCCGTGACAGAACAACTTCATTGTCGCGCCGACGACGTCGTAGCCTCGTTCGACGAGCAGCGCCGCGGCGACCGATGAGTCGACGCCTCCGGACATGGCGACCAGCACTCTCTCTCGCGACATCCTTATTCCGCGGCCGTCAGCTGTCTCGCCTTGGCGACGAGGGCAGGGAAGACTTCGATGACGCGATCGATCGATTGATCCGTCGTCAGAACGCCGAGGCTCATACGAATGGCGGCGCTCGCCAGATCCGGGCGGACGCCGAGCGCGGCCAGGACGTGCGACGGATCGATGCTTCCGCTCTGGCAGGCCGAGCCGCCCGATGCGGCGATGCCACGGAGATCGAGCGCCATGAGCAGCGATTCGCTCTCGGTCCCCGGCACCGAGACATTCATGATGTGCGGCGCACGTTCCGCTCCACGACCGTGGATGACAGCGTCGGGGATCTTCGCGAGGATTCCCGCCTCGAGCCTGTCGCGCAGCTTCCTAATGCGCGCGCAATGCGCCTCACACTCTGCGAGCGTAAGCTCGGCGGCGCGCGCCAGGCCTACCGCTGCGGCGACATTCTCGGTGCCTGGTCTTCGTCCTCGATCCTGCGTTCCGCCGTGCATGAGTGGCTCGATGTGTGTGCCGCGGCGGATGAAGAGCGCTCCAATTCCTTTGGGTGCGCCGAACTTGTGACCGGAGATAGTGAGAAAGTCGAACTGCTGCGTCTGCGCGTCGATCCGTATCTTTCCGAACGCCTGGACAGCGTCGGTGTGGACGAGCGCGCCGCGCTGCTTCGCCTTGGCCGCAAGCTCAGGCACGGGCTGGATCGAGCCGATCTCGTTGTTGACCCACATGATCGTGCAAACGGCGACCTTGTCGTCGACGAGCTCGTGGAAAGACGCGGCATCGATGACGCCGTCGGGCGTCATGCCCAGGAAGCGCTCCTCCGCACCTTCGAGACCCGCCTGATGCACTGCGCCGAGTATGGCCTTGTGCTCGATTGGCGTCGTGACGACCGCGGTCCGCCCTTTCGCCTTGAGAGCGCGCCACGCGCCCAGAATGGCGAGGTTGTCGGCCTCAGTACCGCCCGAAGTGAAGCAGATCTCATCCGGCCGCGCGCCTAGACATCGGCCCACTCGTTCCCGGGCCTCGTCCAGCGCGGCGCGCGCTTCGCGCCCCCAGCGGTGCGTGCTGGAAGGGTTCCCGAAGCGAGGGCCGTAGAACGGCTTCATCGCCTCGAAGACCTCTTCCCGCACCGGTGTTGTGGCGGCGTGGTCGAGATAAATCGGGTCAGTGGGCATGGGTGGAATTTAAGTGACACACGAGGCGTGAGGGAGGATGCATGAGTCGTCAGGGAGACTGTCTCAGTCCTCCGGCGCAGACGAATTCGTCGTTATCGCGTGGTTAACCCTTGAAGAACTTACTCCTCACTTCCCACAGCCTTGGGAAAAAGCGTTGGGAGATCGTCTGCTGAAGATATTTCGAGCCGAGAGTCCCTCCCGTGCCCGAGGTCAACGGGCCGATGATCCGCTCGACCAGCTGAACGTGCAGGAATCGCCACATGGCGAAACCCTGTTCGTACTCCAACAGCCCCTCTGCCAACATCTGAAGCGGCCTCTGGTTCTGCTCGGCGTAGACCTCCTCGAGCGTCACGCCCTCCGCGTCGAGCAGGTCGTCGAACAGCTGCTGCAGCGTGGGCTTGGCGAGCGCCTGCTTGACCAGCGGCGCGATCTCGCCGTGCTGCTTCAGGACCTGGAGAAAATGCGCGTCTCGCATCCCGGACATTGCTTCGATCGCGCGGAACTGCACGCTTTGCGAGCCGCTTGACGTGCCAAGGTAGCCGCGAAATTGCGCGAATCGCTGCGGAGGAAGCGTCTCGAGGGCCGCGAGTTGTCCGGTAACGATGTGGACGAGGGCGTTCACTCTCCGCACCGAGGTAAGGGCGCCCAGCGTATCGCGCCCTTCGATGAGCGCGATGAGTCCGTCGAGCTCGTGAATAATCAGTTTGAACCAGAGCTCGCTCGCCTGGTGGACGATGATGAAAAGCAGCTCGTCGGGGTGCTCGGGCTTGGAGCGGGGGCGCTGCAGCCGGAGCAGCTCATCGAGGGCGAGATAGGACGAGTACGTGAGCTCCCCTTCGGAATTCTTTGGAGCCGGGACCGAAGTGGGCTTGCGTCCTTTCCCGGTCAAAATGTCGAGACCTCGAGCGACGTCACATCCTCCACGCGCATCGTCTCCGTCGTGTAGAAAGGCTCGCCATAGCGGCATCGAATGAGCGACCCGTAATGCGCGGCGTGGTGGCGAATCAGTTCGTGGAGCGGCTCCCCGTTCGGATAAACCTCGCCCGCCTGAACCGTCTCAACGAACTGCGACTCGTAGCACGCGATCGCCTCGAGCTTTTTCTCGAAGGCCTCCGTGATGTCGACGACGAAGGTCGGCTTCTGGTTGTCCTCTCGGAATGAGAGAGCGTGAAGGACCTTGAGTGGGCGGTGCGGCGGAACCTTCGGCTCGACCTTCTTGAGGCCGGCGACGAAGCAGGCATCGCGGACGAGCTGCGCGACGATCGGATGGTCCGGATGTCGTCCGTGCAGCGAATGGGTGATCACGATCTTCGGCTGGAGACGCCTGATTACGACGGCCACC
>JBGQIT010000353.1:0-3304 GCA_041498575.1 Gemmatimonadaceae bacterium | reverse complement strand
TATCATTGGATGTCGAAGTTCGGCGACCCGAACTTCGAGGTTCACGCGACCGCGGCGCGCATTGGAGCTGCGACGCTGCTGCGCCTCGCGAATGCTGACATCCTGCCGTACGACTACGTGGAATTCGCCCGAACAATGCGGCGGTTCGGAACACAGGTTGATCAGGCAATTGCCGACAAGCACCTGAAACTCTCGGCCGCCGGACTGACCACGGCAATTGCGCGAATGGAGGATGCGGCCTCGACGTTCAGTGCCGCGAGGGATCAAGCTCTTACGGCTCAGCTGGCGCCAGGAACAGCGAAGCAGGTCAACGCGACTCTGCTCGAAGTTGAACGGCAGCTTACAAGACCACAGGGGCTGGTGACCAGACCGTGGTTCAGAAATCTCATTTACGCCGCAGACGAGAACAACGGCTATTCAACAATGGTCTTACCGTCGGTGAATGAAGCGATCCGGCTTGGTGACCAGGGCGCTGTCGGGCAAGAGCTGACAGATCTTGCCCAGCGTTTTGACGCGGCGACGCGCGCATTACGGATGGCGACGGAATTGCTAAAGAAAAGCTGAAACGCGAAGTCATCTCTCGTCCTGGCCGGGCCCGGACATTGCGTTAGATGACCGCTCGACGAGAAACGAAATGAAAGACAGCCAGACGAGAAACGGGCAGACAGGAGTGCGATGTTCACGTCTCACTCCGGACGAAGTAGCGCCCATCGGCGCGTACGGAGCGAAAGCAAACTGGCCTCCCGGATTTCAACTCTATCAGCGCGGCGCTCCGGCAGATGGCGTCTTCATCGTACTCGACGGTCACGTCGTTTTGCGCAACAAGATAAAAGTCGGACGTGGATTCGTTCCTCTCATCGCCACGTCCGGACAGACATTCGGAAGCGAAGGCCTTTCTCCGTACAGTCAATACGTCACGGACGCGAGCGCATCGGAAGAGACGAAGACCATGTTCCTGAGCGGGGCACAGTTCCGCGCTTTCGTCAGGGAGCATCCGGCCCAGACGATTCCGCTGTTGTCGCAGATAATGTCGGAGCGCGCTTATCTGCTCGAGAAGCTTCACGAGCTGGCGGCGCTGAACGTAGATCAACGTCTGATATCCACGCTGACGCATCTCAGCACTGACCGCAGCTTCACGACATCAGATGGCCGCCTCAAGCTGGAGAACACGCATCATCGACTCCTCTGCGAGATGGTCGGTGCTACGAGAGAATCGATCGCGTTGGCGCTCAGCCGCCTGGTGTCGGCTGGCATCGCGGAGAGAAAGGGTATGACTTTCCTGATCGAGCCCAGTTCACTGACATCTACGCTCGGAAAAAACGGGGACAGGGAATCGACGGTTCCTGCAGCGAGGGAAATGTCCCGGTGATGAGGATGAATGGTCGATCGGCGAGACGCTGACCTGGCCGCGGTTCTGAAAGGGGCCGAAACGATCGACCTGCAGGAGGAGGGCTCACACGGAGTCCTCCTCCTGCATGGTTTTGGAGACACTCCACAGACGCTCTCCCTTCTTGCGCGCAGATTGCACAAGTGCGGGTACAGCGTACTCGTGCCGTTGCTGCCGGGACACGGACGCACGATGGAAGCGTTCACCAGATCCCGCGCCGACGAATGGATCGATGCGGCAAGGAAGTCGCTGCTCGAGATGCGAGACCGGAGCAACGCCGTCAGCGTCGTTGGACTTTCGATGGGTGGAGCACTGGCTGTTCTGCTCGCCGCTGAGTTTCAGGATATTGCGGCTCTGATTCTCATCGCGCCTTATCTGGGCATGCCCCGGCTGCTCCGTATCGCCGCGGCAACGCACTGGCTTTGGGGAAGATTGGCCGGAGAGCTAAATGGAAGGAATCCCCGCTCGATTCACGATCCGATCGAGCGCGAGAAAAACCTCGCCTATGGCGCCGTGACGGGAAGGGCACTTTACGAGCTGTCGAGAGTGATGAATCGGGCGAGGAAAGCCCTTCCCGGAGTGACAGCTCCGACTCTGATAGTGCAGTCGCGGGAAGACCCGCGCATTCCCCCCGACGTCGCGGAATTCGCGCTCAAGGAGCTCGGAGCGAAAGAGAAAAGACTCGTCTGGACCGAAGGCGCGGGACACATCATCACCGTCGACTATGGCCGGGAGCGCGTGTTCAGCGAAGTCGAGAAGTGGCTGCGGGCGCACAACAGCCGTGGCGCGACAGCCGCCGCCGAATAGCAGAGCGGCTGTCGAACGACTTTGAAGCTAGAAGCGGTCCTGTACGAATTCAGTAACTGTGTCGACCGCGCGCTCGCCCAAGTCTGCAGCCTGGTGAACGACCCCGGTAGCAACGCGCTTCACGCGAGCCACAGGCGACTGCGATCTACGGCGAGCCCGCTTCCTGCTGCTCGTCTTGCGTCCAGCGGCCTTGCGTCCGCTGCTCTTGCGTCCGGCCGAGGATTTCCGCGCGCTGCGACGGCGTGGCGACTTCCGCGCACTGCGTTTAGTCGTGCGCTTTGAACCTCCACGCTTGCGTCCGGAGGATCCGGACCGCGACCGCTTTCTACTGCTTCTTGACCGACTGGATTTCTTGGCTGCAGCCATGGGAAGGCTCCGTGTAGGAGGGTTCGTAGAACGGATAGCAAGATTCGCGCACAACAAAGCTGTGAGACTCTGTATCCGGTGCAGGCCTACATCGCGCCCCGCGCGTTGTGGTTACCAGATTTTGCGCGTCTCACCGTGTCGCATGATCCAGAGATCGTTGGCGGCGAGCCCCGCTGTTCGCCACTGCTCTCGCATTCTCGCCGGCGGCTCGTCCATCGGCTCGTCGGTCAGCTTGAACGTTCCCCAATGGGCCGCAGTCACGATGAGACGTCTATCGTTCTGCGCTGTCGCCAGCTGAGCGACCGCTTTCACGCAGTCTTCAGGATTCATATGCACCGGGCCCATGAACCAGCGGGGCTCGTAGGCTCCAATCGGCAGGATCGCTACATCGAACGGTCCACAGCGCTGGGCGATTGTCCCAAAATCGGGATGAAGGGCGGTATCACCGGCAAAAAAAAGTGCCTGATGTGGTGAGCGGAGCGTCCACCCGCACCAGAGAGTGTTGTTACGGCTGCCAAGCGTTCTGCCGGAGAAATGCTGGGCTGGAACGCAAGTCAGGCGCAGCGTTCCGATCACGCTCTCCTCCCACCAATCTCGTTCTGTCACCTCCCGGGCTCCGCGGGTACGCAGGAACGTGTCCAGGCCCAGTGGTGCGAACCACGCCACCGCGGGATAACGCCCGGCGATGCGTGAGATGGTCGCGGCATCGAGGTGATCGTAATGGTCGTGCGAGAGAACCACGGC
>JBGQIT010000352.1:0-3323 GCA_041498575.1 Gemmatimonadaceae bacterium | reverse complement strand
TCCGCAAAACGCGTCGAATCTCAAGGTGGCGTGGGCGTTCTCGACGGGGGTGCTGCGAGGACATGAAGGACAACCGCTCGTCGTGGGCAATACGATGTACGTCGTCACGCCGTATCCCAACGTCTCGTACGCGATAGATCTGGCGCAGACAGGACAACCGCTCAAGTGGAAGTTTCGTCCCGAAAACTCCCAGCAGGCGATTGGCCGAGCGTGCTGCGACGTGGTGAATCGCGGTGCCGCGTACGCCGATGGAAAGATCTTCTATAACCTGCTGGACGGGCACACCGTCGCTGTCGACGCAGCCACGGGCAATCAAGTATGGCGCACGAAGATGGGTGATCTCTCGCGTGGCGAGACCATCACGATGGCGCCGATAGTAGTTAAAGGGAAAGTCATAGTCGGGTCGAGCGGTGGCGAGATGGGAGTGCGTGGCTGGATCGCGGCACTCGATGCACCCACTGGAAAGGAAGTCTGGCGCGCCTATAACGTCGGGCCCGACAAGGACGTGAAGGTCGGCGCCAAATTCAAGCCGTTCTACGCCCACGATCGCGGCACGGATCTCGGAACCTCCTCCTGGCCCGGTGACACCTGGAAGACCGGCGGTGGCGCGGTGTGGGGATGGCTCTCCTATGATCCCGCGCTGAATCTCATCTATCACGGCACCAGCAACCCCGGTCCCTGGAATGAGAACCAGCGAGTCGGTGACAACAAGTGGACGGCCGCGATTCTGGCGCGCGATGCGGACACCGGCGAGATGGTGTGGGCCTTTCAGGTGACGCCCCACGACATGTGGGACTACGATGCGGTCAATGAGAACATTCTCGTCGACCTCCCGATCAAGGGACAGATGCGAAAGTCGCTCGTGCATTTCGATCGCAACGGCTTCGCATACACAATCGACCGCGCTACCGGCGAAGTGCTGCTCGCGGAGCCATTCGTGCCGATGAACTGGTCAACGGGAATCGACCTGGCGACTGGTCGCCCCAAAGTCGTGGAAACGAAGAAGACGGCGCAGGACAAGAACGTGAAGGACATCTGCCCGAGTCTGGAGGGTGGAAAGAATCAGCAGCCCGCCGCATTCTCTCCGCAAACGGGACTCTTCTACGTGCCGACGAACAATCTCTGCATGGATTTCCAGGCGCGAGCGGTCACGTATATAGCCGGAACGCCGTTTATCGGAGGCAACGCGCCGGAGAAAGGAGGCCCGGGAGGCTATCGCGGCGAATTTATCGCTTGGGACGCCACTACCGGCAAGAAGATCTGGGGAATCAAGGAGCCATATCCCGTGTGGGGTGGCGCTCTCGCGACCGCCGGCGGCGTCGTGTTTTACGGAACGCTCGACGGCTGGTTCAAAGCGGTCGACGCCCGCAACGGCAAGGTGCTCTGGCAGTTCAAGGTGGGCTCAGGTGTAGTCGGGAATCCGATAACGTACACCGGTCCTGATGGAAAGCAGTATGTGGCGATTTATGCAGGAATAGGTGGAGACATGGGACTTCTCATCGCCGGAGATGTCGCAGCCAATCTTCCGTACGATGTTCGCGAGCGGGGAACGACTCTGCCCGACATTGCTCGGTGGACGAGCTGGGGCGGCGAGCTATTCGTGTTTTCGCTGTGAGGGTGGAGGATTCGTGTTGACGCACGATCAGAGGCGAGGCGCGTTTCTACTGTTAGGTGCGTTGTGTGTTACCATCGCGTGCCGCAACGACAACGCGGGCACAGTTGGAGACACCTCAGCGGTTGGCGCATCAGCATCTTCGACGTCGCCGGAGCAGGGTGCAACGAGTCACCTTCTGGTTGCGGGCGACAGCCTCCGTTTCATCGAACACCCCGAGATTCTGCCGGCTGGATTTCCATTGCAGGTAAAGCCACTGCCGATAAGAAATCCTTACGAGGGGAACAAGCAGGCGATCGCTACCGGGGCGCAACTATTCGTGGGATACAATTGCCTCGACTGTCATGGAGCGGATGGATCCGGCGCAATGGGACCTACCTTTCAGGACGGACGCTGGCATTTCGGTGGATCAGCCGGTGAGGTGTTCGAATCGATCTATCAGGGAAGGCCAGACGGGATGCCGGCGTGGGGAGGGCGCATCACCAACGATCAGATCTGGATGCTTACAGCGTACGTACGCTCGCTATCATCCAAGGATCTGAGTACCGAAAACTTCACCGGTAAAACGGTAGAGCGTACCGGTCACTGAGTCCCGGTGGCTGACTTCTTGACAGGTAAGGTGGGTGCAGGAGAAGGGGCAGCGAAAATTAGGAGAAGGAAACTGAGGGACATCGTATGATCAGCAGAATCTGGCACGGCTGGACAACAATGGAGAACGCGGACAAGTACGAGTCACTGCTTCGCGCGGAGGTTCTACCCGGGATTCATCGAATTACGGGCTACAACGGCGCCTATCTGTTGCGACGTGAGGCCGCCAACAACGAGATCGAATTCGTCACGATCACCCAGTTCACCGACATAGTCGCGGTGAGGGCATTCGCCGGTAAGGACTACGGGCGGGCGGTGATCGAGCCTGGAGCTGCAAAACTCCTTTCTCGGTTCGATAAACGCTCTGCTCATTACGAGACGCTGCTCACGCCGGCGGATGTAAGAGCGCTGTCTCTGCGCACCAGCGGGAGACACAGAGTAGTCTAGCGCCTGTGTCTGGCTAGGATGAGGGCGGTGCCGGCGGCACTCCTCCAAAGGCATTGATGATTACGAGACCCATGTTGGCGAGCGTGAGCTGAGGCTCGTTGTCCAGGATCCAGCGCTGATCCTTGTTTTCCTTGGTCATCACACAGGCCACGACGCGGTTGCGAAGGTACCAGAGCGTACACTCGGTTCGAACCGCATCTGTCTCGCCATCCTTGTGCGCTGCGCGTGCGCCCTCGACGTAGCGCTGGAGCATGAAGTCGGTGGTGTTGTGCTGCAAAATATCGAGCATTGCTGAATCAGCGGCAGGATTTACCGCCTTGCCCTGCGCCATGAGCTCGAACAGATGCGCCATCTCGTTCGGAGTGGTCACGCCCAGCCCGTACTTCACCGAGCTGTCCATCGCGACGCTCGAGTTACGGAGGAAGCTCTTCGAATGGACGCGGGTGTGCTGGAGACCGAGCGAATCCATCTTGGCCCAGACGCGACGGATGATGATGCGATCCAGAAGCAGATTGGTCGCCGTATTGTCGCTGATTGTGGACATGAGCCACGCCGCGTCGTGAACAGTCAGCACCGTCCCGTTGTGCAGGAACTGGATGATCCCCGAGCCCGGCACCTGATCGATCTTGAGCACGGTCAACGGATCGTCGAGCGCGAGCTGGCCCTTTGCCACCAG
>JBGQIT010000351.1:0-3331 GCA_041498575.1 Gemmatimonadaceae bacterium | reverse complement strand
GCGTTGCCCTTTCGCTGGCTCCCGGTCTTCGCGACTTCTCCAATCACTTTCGTGAGAGCGCTGGGCTCGTCGATCTTGCTCAATATGATGCCGTTGGCGCCGACTTCCGCCGCCTTGTCCCGCATCGATTCGATCATATCGCCCTCATCCGACCAGTTGGATTCGCCTTTGGCGTTGAGCACCGCCACTTCGCGATAGGGATGCCCGACGCGATCGGGAGTCGTAAAGAGCTTTATCGCGGCCGGACATGTCCGGGCCAGCTGCACACTGGGATCGATCAGCGCGGCGTTGGTGCGCACGCAGGCACAAACCAGGAATGCGGCGCAGACGCGGAGACTGGGAAGCGGCTTCATTGGATCACCCGGCGGGGAGGATGTCGGGGGGGCAGAGCGCAACTACCGCGCCGCCTCGTAGCGCCGAATTCCGACGATCAATCGGCTATCCGAACGCGAGGTGTCATTTCCAGGAGACGCCGCATGTCCAGAATTCTGGACTACTGGGCCAACGACACCTGCAACTAAAGCAGTGATTTCGTTTTGAGCTTGGTGCGGTACGGCCTCTCCGGCTCCCCAATATAGATCTGCCGCGGGCGGGCGATCTTCTGCTCCTTGTCGAGCAGCATCTCTTCCCACTGCGCCAGCCATCCCGGCATGCGGCCGATGGCGAACAGCACCGTGAAGAAGTCGGTCGGGAACGCCATCGAGCGGTAGATCAGCCCCGTGTAGAAATCGACGTTCGGATAAAGCTTGCGCGAAGTGAAGTAATCGTCGGAGAGAGCGATTCGCTCCAGCTCGAGAGCGATCTCCAGATCCCTGTCCACACCTACGATCTTGAATACTTCGTCGGCCAGCTTCTTCACGATCTTGGCGCGCGGGTCGTAGCTCTTGTAAACGCGATGGCCGAATCCCATCAACCTCCCGCCCTCGCCACTCTTGACGGTCTCGATGAAGGCCGGAACGTTCTTGACGCTGCCGATCTCACTGATCATTCGAAGCACCTGCTCGTTGGCACCGCCGTGCAGCGGACCAAATAGCGCGGCGACTCCGGCGGAGACGGCCGAGAAGGGATCGACGTGGGATGATCCGACCGCGCGCACAGCGTTGGTCGAGCAGTTCTGCTCGTGATCCGCGTGCAGAATGAACAGGATCTCGAGGGCGCGCGCGAACACCGGGTTCGCTTCGTACTTGGACTCGCTCATACGCGCCACCATCGACAGGAAGTTCTCGACGTACGAGAGGCGATTGTCCGGGTACACGAACGGAAGCCCCTTCACGTGGCGGTACGAGAACGCGGCAATCGTCGGCGTCTTCGCCAGCAGTCGGATGATCGAGATGTTCCGCTCGGTCTCGTCGAAGATGTGGCGCGCCGTTGGATAGAACGCTGCCAGCCCCGCGACGGAGCTGTTGAGCATCGCCATCGGATGCGCGTCGTAGCGAAAGCCTTCGAGAAACTTCCGCATGTTCTCGTGCACGTACGTGTGGAACGTGATGTCGTGCACGAACTGGTCGTACTCCTGCTGGGTCGGCAGCTCGCCGTGACGAAGCAGCCAGGCTACCTCGAGGAACGTGGCATTCTCAGCGAGTTGCTCGATGGGATAGCCGCGGTAGCGGAGTATTCCCTTGTCGCCATCAATGAATGTGATGGCGCTCCGGCACGATGCGGTGTTCAGAAACGCCGGATCGTAGCTCATGAGCCCCGTATCGTTGGGGTCGTTCGTCCGAATCTTCTTGAGCTCGGGGGCGCGAATCGCGCCATCGGCGACCGGAACGGTGTATGACTTACTGGTGCGGGTGTCCTTTATCTCGAGCGCCCTTCCTGACGGAGCAGCGGCGGGTGGCTTGGCAGAGTTTCCTGACGGAACAGCAGCGGGTGGCTTGGCAGAGCTCCTGGCGGGCGCCGCAGGCGCTGGTTTGGCGTTGTTTTTCTTGGTCGCGGCGGGTGGCGCGGACGAACCGGTCTTCGGCATCCTGTTCTCCAGTTGATAAGATCAAATTTAGCGCAACGCCGACGCGGGTGATAATCGCATGAATGCAACGGGGAGAGACTAATGGTGTTCCATCGCAGGGTTACGGGGCCCATGCCCGATCCGGAGATCATGCTGATGCCGATGCCACCGCGTCGGTTCTTCGTTCTCAGCATGCTCCGCAACGGTGCGATCGCCTCCAGCCTGGTGGGCGGCGGCCTCGTGTTCGGCATGACCGGCTACCACGAGCTTGCGAGGCTGGGTTGGGTGGACTCGTTCTACTACGCGTCGATGATTCTCTCCGGCGAGGGACCGCCGCCGGATCCACAGGCGATCACGGGCGCCGCGTTACTGCACTTGCACCTCTTCGCCGGTTTCTACGCGCTCTTCAGCGGCGTAACATTCATCACGATGGTAGGTGTGCTCTTCGCGCCGGCGCTGCACCGGTTCCTGCATCGGTTCCATCTGGAGATCGCCGCACACGACGAACCGGACGGGAACTCGTAGGCTTAGAGCCGCTTCACCCGTGTGACCTTCCATTTCCCGCCGGTGACCTTTCCTCCCGGCTGGGAGGGGACAGTGCTGAACGTCCCCTCGATCGTACGAGCATCGCGAAAGGTTCCCTGGAATGTCGTAATGACTTGACAGGCGCAGTCAGGATCGCGATACGGATCGAGTGTGCCACTCAGGTTGCCGCCTTCTTTCCTCAAAAAGTGCATTCTAAGAACCGAGCGTCCAGGCGCCGAGGTGTTGCCCATGAGCTCACGCTCGGCCGGGGTAAGCAATGAGTCGGGGCGCGGAATCATCACGACGTTGCCGGAGGCAGACGACTCACCAGCGCGAAGTGTGAACGCAATCGTACCGCTTCTTCCCGTCTCGGCGCTGCTGTAATCCCCACGCCACTCGCCATACAGCGGGTTGAGGTCGAAATCGCTGGACGTGACCTCGGTCTGCGGAGGGTTTGACGCGCAGGCGATGGCAGAAACGGCGAGACCTACGGCAATTATCGAGGAGACGCGTAGCATCGGTTTCTCCGGTTGGGACTCTTTCTCCCTCACCCACAGATTGGCAGTAATTCTTTCTCCGGGCAAGGCGATGGCGGACAATACCGCGCTATGCCACCGGCACGGGATGGAAGCCTTTTCGCTCCATGCTGCCCCAATCCTTTTTTCCGCGCAGGAATTTCCAGAGGCCACGCAGCCGCCAGTACACAGTCATCTGACGGTAGCCGAGATTCTCGACGAGCGCCCACCAGAAAAGGAGAGCCCGGTCGCGGAAAGTTTCGTAGCGGTGGAAGCTGAGATCCTCGAGAATCAGCGTGAACGCGGTCAGCGCGGTACCGAGTCCGTAGGCAGTGAGATAGAAGAG
>JBGQIT010000350.1:0-3363 GCA_041498575.1 Gemmatimonadaceae bacterium | reverse complement strand
CTCGCGAATCCAGTGACGGAAGATTTCGACATCGAATCGGCGGTCCCAGCATGAAATTCGGCATCGTCACCTTTCCCGCTTCCAATTGCGACTACGACGCGTTCCACGCCGTCACCGACATTCTCGGTGAGGAAGCGACCTATCTCTGGCACAAGGATCACGACCTTCAGGGCTCGGATGTGATCATCCTGCCGGGCGGCTTCAGCTACGGTGACTATCTCCGTGCCGGTGCGATCGCTCGCTTCAGCCCGATAATGCAGGAAGTGGCGGCGCACGCCAAAGCAGGCGGCCCCGTGCTCGGCATTTGCAACGGGTTCCAGATCGCTTGCGAGGCCGGTTTGCTTCCCGGCGCATTGATGCGGAACGCCCATCTTCAGTTCGTATCCGCGGATGTCCGGATTCGTGTCGAGAACGCAGACACGATGTTCACGAACCTCTACGATCGCGGGGAAATCCTCCGGATGCCGGTGGCCCACGGAGACGGGCGTTACGTCGCGCCAGCCGGTGTTCTCGAAGAGCTCGAAGCCGAGGGACGCGTTATCTTCAGATATGCGGACGCCACCGGCAGGATCAGCGCGGACGCCAATCCAAACGGCTCCGAGCGTAACATCGCGGGAATCATCAGCGAAGGTGGCAACGTGCTCGGCCTGATGCCGCACCCGGAGCGAGCATGCAGTCCCCTGCTCGGATCCACTGACGGTGTGCGGCTGTTCGAGTCGATCCTCGCCAGAGTGGCCGCCTGATATGTCCGAAGTAAAGCCTCGTCCCGGCGATCCGGTCATTACTCCCGCGCTCGTCGCCGAGCACGGCCTGACAAAGCAGGAATTCGAGCGGCTGGTGGGAATGCTCGGTCGCGCGCCGACTTTCACCGAGCTGGGAATCGTGAGCGCGTTATGGAGCGAGCACTGCTCTTACAAACACTCGCGGCCCATTCTAAGAACGCTTCCTACCACCGCACCCTACGTGCTGCAGGGTCCCGGTGAAAATGCGGGGGTGATATCGATCGGCGATGGCCTCGCTGTGGCGTTCAAGATCGAGTCACACAACCATCCCTCGGCGGTCGAGCCGTATCAGGGAGCGGCAACGGGCGTTGGCGGAATTCTGCGCGACGTCTTCACGATGGGTGCGCGTCCGATCGCGATGCTCAACTCGCTGCGGTTTGGCTCGCTAGACGATTCGCGGGTGCGGTACCTCTTCTCCGGGGTCGTGAAGGGAATCGGCGACTACGGAAACTGTGTGGGAGTTCCGACGGTCGCCGGCGAGATCGTTTTCGATCCGGCCTACGAGAACAATCCACTCGTCAATGCGATGTGTGTCGACCTCCTGCACGAGGAAGATCTCATTCGCGCCAAGGCCCAGGGCGTCGGCAATCCGATCATGGCCGTTGGGGCACGCACCGGGCGTGACGGGATTCACGGTGCGTCGTTCGCGTCCGAGGATCTCTCCGAGGCAAGTGATGCCAAACGACCCCGCATTCAGGTGGGAGATCCGTTTACCGAGAAGCTCCTGCTCGAAGCGAGTCTCGAGCTGATCAAGAGCGGACACATCGTTGCGATTCAGGATATGGGTGCCGCCGGCCTGACGTCCTCATCGGCGGAGATGGCCGAGCGAGGGGATGTCGGTGTGACGATCGACGTCACCAAGGTGCCGACGCGCGAGAGCGGCATGACGCCGTACGAGATCCTGCTCAGCGAATCTCAGGAGAGGATGCTCGTCGTCGCCATAAAGGGCCACGAGGATGCGGTGCGCGAGATCCTCGCCAAGTGGGATCTGACCGCAGCCGTGATCGGCGAAGTTATTTCCGAGCCGGTGTATCGGGTGACGGAGGGGAGCACCGTCGTCGCCGAGTTTCCGGGGTCGAGACTCGTGACGGACTGCCCGAGCTACTCACCCGACGCGCGCGAGTCCACCGCGATCGCGGAGTTGCGCATGCGCGATCCGTTGGCGATCGCCGAGCGGCCGGAAGAAAGTGATCCTGCGTGGACTCTGGAGCGGCTACTCTCCGCCCCTACGATCGCGAGCAAGGCTTGGGCGTACCGACAGTATGACTCCACTGTGCGGACAAACACTGTCATCGGCCCCGGCGGAGATGCCGCCGTTCTTCGAGTGCGCGGCACTAACAAAGCGCTCGCAGTGAAGACGGACTGTAATGGGCGATACGTGTATCTCGATCCGCGAGTGGGCGGACGCATTGCCGTCGCAGAAGCCGCGCGCAACGTGGCGTGCACCGGTGCGCGGCCAATGGCAATCACGAACTGTCTCAACTTCGGGAATCCGACTCGTCCGGAAGTTTTCTTTCAATTCACAGAAGCCGTGGCTGGAATTGGAGAGGCTTGTCGCGCACTCGGGACTCCGGTCACCGGCGGAAACGTCTCTCTCTACAATGAGAGTCCGTCCGGGGCGGTGTATCCGACGCCCGTAATCGGAATGGTGGGATTGATCGACGACCTGTCGCACCTCACGCGCGCAACCTTCCAGCGTGACAGCGCGGCGATTCTTCTGCTCGGGGACCTGGGTGGCGAGCTCGGCGGTAGCGAATACCTCGCCACGATCCACGGCACAGTGATCGGCCCGCCACCGCGGTGTGACCTCGAACGGGAAAAGGCGGTGATCGAGGTACTACTCGAGGCAATCCGCTCCGGCGCGGTCAGCTCGGCGCACGATTGCAGCGACGGTGGTCTCGCGGTTGCGCTCGCGGAATGCTGCATCGCGAATCCCGAACGCGAAAGCGGCGCGGAAATCGATCTTTCGAGTTACTCGGATCTCCCTGATCGGGCGATTCTTTTCGGCGAGAGCCAGGGACGCGTCGTCATATCGAGCGCCGCGCCCGCCCGTGTACTCGAGATCGCCGCGAAGGCAGGGGTTCCCTGCGCACAGATCGGCAGAGTGCACCTTCATTCGAATACGCTCGACATCAAGCTGCCGACGCGCTCGCTCCAGTGCCAGCTGGCGCGACTACGCAGCGCCTATCACGAGACCATCCCGAGCATCATGGCGCGCACGCCCGAACACGCGACCTTTGACGAGCTGGCTCCCGTGGCGGCTCACTGAGATGTGCGGAATCTTCGGGATCTACGGTGATGAGAACGCAGCGGCGCTGACCCACCTCGGCCTGTACTCGCTCCAGCATCGCGGGCAGGAATCTTCGGGCATCGTGGCGGTCGATCGTGATCAGGGCGCGAGAGCGATCAAGCGAATGGGCCTCGTATCCGAGGCGTTCGCGGTACCCGACGTCCAGGCGCTGCGTGGAGACATAGCGATCGGCCACACGCGCTATAGCACCGCCGGCTCCTCAACGATCGAGAATGCTCAACCCATGCTCGCGAGGTTCCGAGACGGGCACATCGCCCTCGCCCACAATGG
>JBGQIT010000349.1:0-3366 GCA_041498575.1 Gemmatimonadaceae bacterium | reverse complement strand
TAGATATCAGCGCGTCCGTCAACAGGCTCACCAAGCGCCATTTCGGGCGCCATGTACGCAGGCGTACCAACCGCCATCTGACCTGGAATCGTCGCCAGCGAGGTCTCCACGTCGCTCACTTTCGACACCTCCTTGACCAAGCCGAAGTCGAGCACCTTGACGAAGTCGTGGCGGAGTCCGACCTGCCCCACGTGGATGTTCGCCGGCTTGATATCTCGGTGTACCAGTCCGAGACTGTGCGCCTCCTCCAGCGACTCGCATACCTGCCGAAGGATGTGGATCACCCGGCCCCCTGACAGCGGGCCTGTCGTTCGGACCAACGTCTCGAGATCCATCCCGTTGAGAAATTCCATCACGAGGTAGAGCGTGCCATCGTCCGTCACGCCAAAATCGTACAGCTCGACCGTGTGTTGCGATCGCAGATTCGCGGCTGCCTCTGCCTCGCGTCGAAATCTGGTAATCGCGAGCTTCGCAGCCTCTTCGTCGACTGCGCCCAGCGTTTCGGTTCGTATCAGCTTGATCGCGGCTGGCCGCGCGAGCATTCGATGCGTAGCCTTGTAGACCTCTCCCATTCCCCCACGGCCGAGCAGCTCTCCAAGCTGGTAGCTGCCCATCTCGCGCGCCTTCGTGACCTGTTGGCCGAGTTTGGTCATGACGTGAGTGATGACGACAGCGGCGCCCACCAGGATGTAATCCGGATAGTGCATCAGCAGCACTCGACTCCAGGGCCCGAACTCCCATTTGCCCTGGGCTCTCGAGATCAGCATCGCGATCGGATTCATCGATACAGCGATGAGCCCCGCCAGCAGCATTTTTCTTGTTGTGGTCGGCACCATCGCCGCGAACATCAGCACGACGGCTCCGATCCAGGAGATCTCCGGGAGAACGGATCCGTTTCCGGCCGGGCCCAAATGAAACACGAGTCCGATAGCGAAGGCAGTGAAAACCAGGAACCACAAGCCGAGATCGAGAATGAACCGCGGGTCGCGCTCTCCCCTTCGGGTGTAGACAAAGAGGGCCACCGACAGAATCGCGCTCGCAACTCCAATCCAATCCGTGATGTCGATGTGCTTCCAGATCTGGCTATTGGGGTAGATCGCGCGCGCAGCGAGATGGCCGGCCGTCAGGCCTACGACCCACAGCACCGCAAACAACAGTGACATGATTCCGAGGCGAAGCGACGCGGCTCTGAGCAGGTCGTCGGGGAGACCCCGGGAGCGGCCGAGCGAGCGCGTCAGATCCGCTGGCGTCGACGAAGGCGGGGGTGCTATCAGCCGGTGTTTGTGCATCAGGGTTGGGGCGCGCCCGCGGTGAGTGCCAGCATCAATCGCTCCGCCTGGGTCGCGTTATCGGTCAGAAAAACAGCGGCGAGATTTGCGGAGCGGACGAACGTAGGTGAAAAAAAGGGCCAGGGGTTTTTCGCACCGGGCGGCGCCGCCGAAACCGTGTCCATCTTCGCGACATCGGCGGCAAGCGCCGACTCGCTCGGATAAATGAAGACCTCGAGGCGCGATCGTCCGAGCGTGTAGACCACTGGCTTGACGCTAAAGCCAGCGCGGCGCAGAGCCTCACCGTTGACGCGGCTGACAACGAACCCCGATTGCACGAGGCGATTCTCGAGGCTGCAAAGCGCCCACTTGCCGGTGCGAGGACAGCCGGCGCCGATCGGTGCGACAGTGACCGCAACCGCCGGACGCGCTGCAGCTCCACCATTAGATGTGGTCGCGGTCGAAGAGGCCGTGCCGGCACTGTTGGAAGAGGATGGGGTGCATGCGGCTAGAGCCATTGAAGCCAATATGATCCAGCCTGGAAACTCTCTCATCGGGTTCAAAGATAGCAGGCCCTCGGGCGCCGCGATTACTCTTTAATAGAAGGACAACAGAACGTGATCCGAGATCTCAGAAGCATAGATGTCAGGGGGTAGGCACTGCGCTCCGACCTCACGAACCGCTATTCCAGCGCCCATGAACCGCCTCGGACGGTCGGCGCGCGGTGACCAATAACTGAGATCACTGCCTCTGAGATCTCGGATCCCGTTCAGTGGCAGTTTCTCTCTATTATGTACGAACCAGGTTCAACAACAAGAAAAAAGGGGGAAGGGCGATTAGCCCTCCCCCCTTTTTCTTACTGCGCGGCTCAAACTTCGAGCCGACAAGCTTTAGAACATGATTCCGAACGTAACCGGAACGAACTCCATCGAGCCGCCGGTGGTCGAGATGCGGTTATAACGCGCCTCGACGAACGCATGGAATACCGCAAGCGGCAGATTGATACCAGCGCCGGCGTTCCAGCCGAGGTGGTTGTCAGTCTGGCTGGCAGCGCCAGAAACGGTCGCGGCGGACGAATAAAGTCCAGCGCCGCCGATCAGGTACGGCGAGATGCCGATGCTCGGCAGGCGCCACACGACGTTACCCGTCGCGCTCATGACGTGGAGCTTGGCAGGAACACCAGCCTTCTGACCAAACTGGTTGTACGCGCCATCGACGCGCAGGCCAACCGGGATGAACGGAAGGTTGATCGCCATTGCAACGGTACCGTTGTAACCGATATCGGTGCTGGTCTTCAGGTCACTCATGGGCTGAGTCGCGCCGCCAGCAATACCGAGGCTGAACGGCTTCAGCACGCCGAGCTGCGCGTTCGAGACGCGCGGAGCTGCGACGAGTGCGATCGTTGCGATCGCGAGGAACAGTGAACGCTTCAAAGCTTCTCCTTGTTCGAGAGTGCGCCGCAATCGAGTCGCGGTTGCGGACTCTTAGGACGCTCATGTTATGCGAGGCCTATTGCGTTGTACCAGACCTCTTCAGGCCTGGACAGACCTCGCCGACAAGACGACGAGCCAGTTCCCGACCAGTAACGATTGTGAGGTGACCGGTCGGCCCCTTTTTCCGGGTATGGCGAATTTGTGATATCGCGGCCGCCGAATCGTCAGAAAGGCGAGATGTCGGACGGGTCAACCCGCCCGAATCATTCCAACTCTTTCGCCATCACACATGATGAAAAGACTCGTAGTCCTCAGCGCTCTCGCGATCGCGGTCGCAGCGCCCGCGGCCAGCGCCCAGCGCTCGTCGCAACGATCCGGCCCGATCGAGCTCGGAATCGACGGCGGCGTAAGCTTCCTCTTCGCGAGCCCGACGCTCACCCACGTGGCTCTTCCCGTCCAGGATTTCCGGCTTGGCTATTTCCTGAACAACAAAGCGGAGATCGAGCCGCGGTTCAACATCAATTCGCTGCATGCCAATGGCGGTGGGGTCACGGCGTACGGATTTGAAGTCGGCTTGCTCCTCATTCCTGACGGTGATCGCGTGGGTAATGGGCTCTACCTGCGTCCCTTCGCCGGGGTTACCGGCGTTAGCGTGACAGGCGGGG
>JBGQIT010000348.1:0-3376 GCA_041498575.1 Gemmatimonadaceae bacterium | reverse complement strand
CTTCTCGAAAAACTCCCGCTGCCGCTCCACGATGTAGTTCATCACTTTAAGCATCGTTTGCCGGCGCTGCTCGATCGCCTGAATCATCCAGTTGGCGGAATTGAGCTTGTTGGAGATGAACTCCTTGTTCTCGCCATCGAACTTCTTCTTGTCGCGGGCGATCTCCTGGTAGGCGCGGCTCAGCTTGAGGCGCGGAAGATTCGCATCGTTCAAAAAGACGTGGTAACGGTCGTCGATCTTGTCGACGATGAGATCCGGGATGATGTAGTTGTCGTCGCGGGACCCGTATTGCAGACCCGGCTTCGGATCGAGCTTCGCGATTTCGTCCGCCGCTTTCTGGACGTCGGCGGCGCTGATGCCGAATCGCTTCGAGATCTCGCTCCAGCGGTGGTTGATCAACTCCTCGAAGCAATCTCTCACGAGGCGGTACGGGACCGATTGCTCCAGGCCCGATTCCCTGAGCTGCAGGAGCAAGCATTCGCGGAGATTCTGGGCACCCACCCCAGGCGGGTCGAGCGTTTGGACGATAGCCAGCATCTTCACGCCCTCCTCCTCGGTATAGAGAGGAAGGTCGTCGGTTTCGCGGCCGGCTTCCTCCGCCGCCTTGGTCACGACTTCATTCAGCGCTCGAACGATATCTTCAACTCCACACGCGAGATAGCCGTCGTCGTTAATGTTGCCTATGAACTCGTCGGCGAGCAGAGTCTGACGTGGAGTGAGCTCGAGGAGGCTAACCTGATCGCGGAGGTGGTCGCTTAGATCGCGAGTGGCGACTGTGACCGGCTCGAAGTACTCGCGCTCCTCGTGCTCTTCGCGGCGACCCCCGGCGGTGTCGAAGCCGTCGAGCAAAATCTCTTCCCAGTCGATCTCGCCGGAGCGCTCATCCTCGGTTTCCGCCTGCGCAGGTTCCGCGGCTTCGCCCTCCTGCTCTTCTTCTTCCTCCTCTTCGGCCTCGACGAGATCCAGGAACGGATTGTTGAGAAGCTCCTGTTTGAGGTGTTGCTGGAGGTCCAGCAGCGGCATGTAGAGCAGATCCATCGCCTGATAAAGGCGTGGATTGATCTTGAGCTCCTGACGGAGCTGAGTCGACTGATTGAGACCAGGCTTCAAGAGGCGGCTACCTCGTCTCTATTGCGAGAGAATCTCTCGCGCAGCCGTGCGGTGAGCGTCGGACCAAGGTATATGTCAGCCACAGTGTCGTCGAAAACGAGGTCCCGGACCGTTCCGGAGACCTTAACCTGCCCATCGAACATAATGTATGCGCGGTCTACAATGTCGAGCGTTTGTTCCACGTTGTGATCGCTAATGAGGACGCCTATTCCGCGGTGACGCAGTCCGGCAACGATTGTTTGTATGTCGTGCACCGCAATCGGATCGACCCCCGCGAACGGCTCGTCGAGCATCATGAACTTCGGAGCGGTGACGAGCGCCCGCGTAATCTCCAGCCGGCGCCGCTCGCCGCCGGAGAGCGCGTACGCCTTGCTCTTGCGGAGCCTCTTGATACTCAGCTCGTCGAGGAGCTTCTCGAGGCGCTCCGAACGTTCCGCGGCAGAGAGTGGAAGCGTCTCCAGAATGGCAAGAATGTTGTCCTCGACCGACAGCTTCCGAAAGATCGAAGGCTCCTGCGAAAGATAACCAATGCCGCGCCGCGCCCGCTCGTACATTGGGAGCTTGGTGATGTCCACTCCGTCCAGGAGTATGCGCCCGGAGTCCGGCTGAATGAGGCCGACGATCATGTAGAACGTCGTCGTCTTTCCAGCTCCGTTCGGGCCGAGCAGCCCGACTATCTCACCCTGCTGCAACCGGAGCGCGACGTCGTTCACGACTTTTCTGCCACGATAGGTCTTGGTCAATCCGTCCGCCTCGAGCACGCTGCCGCCGACAAGAGTGGGGCGTGGAGGTGTCGAAAGCGCGAGCCGGGAATGCTCTCCGGTCTCCCGCATCGCTTCCGCGAATTCGGCGCGAAGGGGGGCGATGTCTTTCCAGAGCGATGGTGAAATGCGGACCGTGTCGGTATCGCGCTGGAGATCGCCGTTCAGCGGTAGTATCACCCCGCATTCGGCGAGTCGCGGGAGGATCGACGCGGTGAGATACGCCCGGACCTCGTCCTGACCCAAGCGCCCAGCTTCGCGGTCCGCGTCGACTCCCTTGGCGCGGAGAGCGTGGATGTAGTCGTTCCTATAGTTCGCGGCAACATCGCGGACTCTGGCAACGCCGTTTTCGTCGGCAGCGCGAACAATGGCGTGCAGCGCCAGGCCGTCGAGCTGGTCCTTCTGTGAAACTCCGGCGATGAGCGCGCGAACGCTCTCGAGACGCGGGTCGCTATCGCTCATCGTTTGATTACGGGAGGCTTTGCCACAGCCGGCGGCTTCTTGGCTTGCGCCGGGCCCGCGCCCGGTTTATCTCCGGTCGATGCCGCAGCGGGTTCGATCATTACTCCCGTCGCTTTGCCTGTCACGGTAACCGTGGCGACCTTACCGTCCTCGAACATGATATCGATGACCCTTCCCGTTACATAGTTGACGGTCGGCTCCGTCTGTGGGCCTTTGGAATTCTTCATCTGATAGAAGGATTTGGCGTTGCCCTCGGCGATAATCTCGCGAATTCTTGGCTTGCTCGATGTGTCAGCAGTGACCAGGGAGTCGAAGTGCGCGACGATGGTATCGCCGCTCATCCAATCTCTCTGCTTGGAAACGACACCCGAATCGGGATTGCTTTCGGCGTAGGCCCTACGCAACGCTCGGACCTCGCGGATGCGCTGCCCGGGCATTATGGCGTCGATTGAGTCGGCAATGATCTCGCGGTCGGGTGAAACAGCGTGTGCGCGGCTCTTGCCCCAGGCCATCGCGCGCTCGAGCTGGTTGTTCTGCATCCTCAGGTCGATCGAGTCAGCCACCAGCTCGAGGTCCTTACTCAGCGCATGCCCCTTGGGCGTTGCGACGACGCGCTCTACCTGACGGTTGCGCGAGTAAATATCGATCACTCCGCCCGTAAGCGTGAAGGCGCGGGTACCCTTGCCCTGAACGGATGGCTCGCGCATTAGTCGCGCGAAGTCGCGCCCGCTATCCATAAAGGCCGAATCGCCAGTGGCCAGAAGGTCCGGACGGGTGATTTCAACGCGGCCCGAAGCGTAGACGAGACTGTCGCCTTCCATCACGATCTGATTGGCGATGACATTGGCAGTGTCCGGTGGTCTGCCGCGTCCGCTGGTGTCCTTTTGAATCAGGGTGACAGTGGGACGGCCCGGCGCGAACATTCGCGCCAGCGGACGCTGAGCCGTGCTGCGGTAGTAATCGGCGACGGGGCCACGGAGCGTGCTGCCGTTTGGCTGCACCGCCACGACATCACCCTCGGCGTGAAGGTGGTCGTCGTTCTG
>JBGQIT010000347.1:0-3389 GCA_041498575.1 Gemmatimonadaceae bacterium | reverse complement strand
CATGCGTCGTAGTAAACAGCGCCACCCGTCAACCCCATGCTCTTGAGACACGGCTCACGGTCCAGCGTCTCGGCCGCGTTCAGCGTCGAGTGCTTCCGCGATCGTCCCACCGCCATCAGCTGGTACACGAGCAGTCCGGCGCTCAGCTTCACCTTTCCGACACGCGCGCCACGGTAGATCGGCCAGGTGAACGCCAGCGGCCTCACGAGATGCGGGGCGATCCGAAGCAGCGTCTGACGCTCGCGGATCGACTCGTGAACGAGATGGAGCTGTCCCTGTTCCAGATACCGAATGCCGCCGTGAATCAGGCGCGAGGAACGGCCCGATGTCCCGCTGGCGAAATCATCACGTTCAATGAGCGCGACCTTCAACCCGCGCATTGCCGCGTCGCGCGCGACACCGCATCCGGTGATGCCGCCTCCGATTACAAGAAGATCGAACTGTTCTCCGGAGAATTCAGCCATTCGCTTCGGTGATTAGGAGTCCGCGGAAGCAGCGGAATTATAAGGAATTTGACCGCAAGATTCGGATATCGCGCCTGTTGACGCAGGGGCATCATTCGGCACGAACAACGAAGCAGACCGTTCCACCAATGAGGGTACCATGCAGTCCTATAGCGTAGTGGCCGTCGAAGACCGAATCACGGATGCTGTCCGCAAGACATTGCGGTCACCCGGCTACGGTCATCCCGCTCACACCGAAGTGGCCACCGGTTACGGGCCGTGCCGGCAGTGCCTGAGAACCTTTGCCGTCGGCGCAGAACGCCGGATACTGTTCACCTACGACCCGTTCTACGGAAAGGAAAACCTTCCTCTGCCCGGGCCCGTCTTCATCCACGAGCGCGACTGCGACCGATATCAGGAAGATGGAGGCTTTCCCGCGGACATGCTCTCCCACCGCCTCACGCTCAACGCCTATGCCCGGGGCCGCCGACTGGTCGCCCAGAGGTATGTTTCCAACGGTGTCGTTGAACCCGAGCTCCAACGGCTGCTTCTGGATCGCGATGTAGCCTATATCCACGTGCGTGATACCGACGCCGGCTGTTATGATTTTTGTGTCCAAAGGACGACCGAAGAAGGCTTTGATGAGCGCAAGGAATCGAACGGAGGAGACTCCCATGAATGAGGTCATGGCCTGGGAGTCTGTACTCCAAAGAGACGTTTCGGCTGATGACCGCTTTCTCTACGGGGTCACCACGACGGGAATCTATTGCCGTCCATCATGCCCCTCGCGGCGGCCGAAGCGCGATAACGTCGCGTTCTTCTCGTCCGTGGAGGCAGCGGAGCGCGCCGGGTTCCGCGCCTGCCAGCGCTGCCGTCCCAATCGAGCGAAGTCGACCCACCCCGCGGTCGAGCGCGCGCGGGATTACATCGACAACCACATCGCCGATCTCGGCGATGAGCGCATCACACTCGAGCTACTTGGCGAGGAATCGGGACTCAGCCCATATCATCTCCAGCGAAAATTCAAGGAGCTACTGGGACTAACACCGGCCCAATACATTCGCGCGCGGAAGAGCGAGCGTCTCAAGGGCGAGCTCAAGCGCGGCGAGACAGTGAGTCGGGCTACTTTCGGGGCCGGTTACGGCTCAAGCAGCAGAGTTTACGGCGACTCGGACAAAAGGCTCGGAATGACGCCGGCAACGTACCGTCGCGGCGGTGCGGGAGCGCACATCGACTACGTGTTCGCAAAAACATCTCTTGGCGCTCTCCTCGTCGGCGCGACCGAACGCGGCGTCTGCGCGGTGACCCTCGGCGACGACGCGAAGACTCTTGAGGCGGCCCTCGAACGAGAGTATCCGGCCGCAACGCGCACGCACGTTACGACTCCCTCGAGTTCACTGGGCGTATGGGTCGCGGAAATCGTTGAGGCTGTAGATAGTGATCGCGTGCGACTGGACATTCCGTTTGACATCCAGGCGTCGGCGTTTCAGTGGAAGGTCTGGCGTGAGCTGCAGAAGATTCCGTTTGGCGAGACACGGTCATATGGAGAGATCGCGAGTGCCATCGGAGCTCCGAAAGCGGTGCGCGCCGTGGCGAGTGCGTGCGCGAACAATCGAGTTGCTGTCGTCATTCCCTGTCATCGTGTCGTAAGACAGAGCGGCGCTCTCGGTGGATATCGATGGGGGCTCGAGCGCAAGCGACTGCTGCTCGAGAAAGAGCGTGCCACGAGAGAGGAAGGCACGTCCTAGATAGATAAACGGCGCCCGTCTAAGTTCCCTTCATGGCAACATTCGGGAACGGGCGCCGTGTCGCGATAGTCGCGGGCGTGCGGACGCCTTTTGCAAAAGCCGGGACCGCCTTCAAGTCGATTTCCGCGATCGATCTTGGCAAGTTGTGCGTCGCGGAGCTGCTGCAGCGCACGAATCTGGATGGGAAGGAAGTGCAGGCGCTGGTCTTCGGCACGGTGGTTCCGTCCGTAGTCGAGCCGAACATAGCGCGCGAAGTCTCGCTGCTGCCGCTCCTGCCGAAAGGTGTCCAGGCCTACACCGTGAGCAGAGCGTGCGCGTCGGCGAATCAGGCGATCACCGACGCCGCTGACCAGATCGCTCTGGGCCACCTAGATGTCGCGATCGCTGGCGGCTCGGAATCGCTGTCCAACATTCCAATTCTTCACTCGCAAAGGTTCGCCGAGACGCTCGTTCTGGCATCCAAAGCGAAATCGCTGCCCGCGCGGCTCAGGATACTCGCCCGGCTGCGGCCCAGGGATTTCATTCCGATCACGCCGGCCATCGCCGAGCCTACGACCGGCGAGACGATGGGACAGTCGGCAGAGAAGATGGCCAAGCTCAACGCCATTTCGCGCGAAGAGCAGGATCATTTCGCCCTCCGCTCGCATCGTCTCGCGTCCGCCGGCACCGCCGACGGAAGATTGACGGCCGAGATCATGCCGGTCTACGTGCCGCCGAAATTCGAGAGTGTGCTGACGTCGGACAACGGCATTCGCGAGGACACGAGCTATGAGCAGCTTGCGGCGCTCAAGCCAGTGTTCGACAGGAAATACGGTTCAGTGACCGCCGGGAATTCCTCACCGCTCACCGATGGCGGCGCGTGCGTTCTTTTGATGAATGAGGAAAAGGCGAAAGCGCTCGGCTATCCTCCACTCGGGATAATCAGATCGTACGCCTACGCCGCACTCGATCCGGGAGAGCAGCTTCTTCAGGCACCGGTGCTGGCGGCGCCAGTCGCGCTCAAGCGCGCCGGGCTCACCTTGAAGGACATCGACCTGGTGGAGATGCATGAGGCGTTCGCGGCGCAGGTGCTGTCGAATCTCAAGGGATTCGAGTCGAAGTGGTGGGCGGAGAGAGCGGGTTTCTCGCAGCCGGTGGGCGAGGTGGATCGGGCGAAGCTCAACGTCATGGGCGGCTCGATTGCGATTGGGCATCCATT
>JBGQIT010000346.1:0-3398 GCA_041498575.1 Gemmatimonadaceae bacterium | reverse complement strand
CACGTAACTCGCGTCCTCAACCGAGAAGGTGCTCGGAGCGAGGGCATCGTAGAGACCACCCACTCCCGAGTTGCCGCCCGGTGAGTTGGACGGACCGCGCCTCCAGTAGTAGCCGATCGGCTTCGCGGTTTCGACGGTCTTTCCGGTCTGATCGATGTCCGAACTCTGCAAATCGCCGTGCGACCAGTGGTAAGCAATGTTCCACAGCTTCTGGCCGCGATAGGCATCCAGCAAGCCGTAGATGTTGAACTTCTTGTAGTCGAGGTTCTGGGAGAGGCCCCAGTGGTATCTCGGAAGTCCGTTGCCGACCGGGACCGTTGCAATGTTACCTGTGGAATCGCGCAACGTGATCGGCATTCCCCAGTTCGTTCTGTTACCCCATGGCCCGGTGCCCTGTGCAAGGTTGGTGGTCCAGAGGTTCCGTGTGATTCCCTCCGTAAGCTGATTGCCCTGGCCTACCCAGACGATGAATCCCTGGTCGTTGGTGCGGAAGGAGCTGTTGGCACCGCCGCAATCGGCACTGAACGGCGCCGGCAGCTGACTGCAGCTTCTCACGTAGTCAAATCCGTAGATCGTTCCGATCTCTTCGCCTGAGCGGAATTTGAAGATGTCGAACGCGTTGGCCGGGCCCGGGGTGATCGTGCCGACAAATTCGGGCACGTCGAGTCGCGTCAGAATACTTCTGGTGCGATCATAGATCACACGGGTCGACCAATTCAGGCTTTCCCGCTGAAGAATGGGAATGTTCAAAGTGGCTTCCCAGGTCTTGTTGGTGATCACACCAGCGTTGATCCACTGGCTCGAGAATCCTGTCGCCGTCGGCTGCTTGACGGGGAGGATCTGCCGATCGATGACGGCTTTGGCGTACGAGAGGTTGAACGCGACGCGACGGAAGAACTCCAAATCAGTCCCGAGCTCGGTCTCGCGGTTTATCTCCGGCCTCAAGTTCGGGTTTCCGAGGTTGGCCGGGTTGAATGTTCCGCCGGTTCCCAGGGTGTAGGTACCGTACTGGGCGTTGAAGCGAGGGCGCTGGCCAGTGGTGCCGACCGACGCTCTCAGCTTGAAGAGGCTTAGCGCGTCTATCGCGGGCCACCATGGCTCGCGCGAAGCGATCCATGCCGCGGATCCGCGGCCGAAAGTTGCCCAGCGGTTGCCAGCTCCGAAGAGCGAGCTGCCATCGCGACGGATCAGGCCGCCGAGGATGTAGCGATCCTTGTAATCGAAATCCACGCCGGTGAAGAAGCCCATGTCGCGAATGGCCTGGGTGCCGGAGGAGATCGAGAAATTCTTCGTCGCCGCATCGGCTGACTCGAGGCCGCCGATCACGATGTCCGTACCGCTCAGGGAGTCCGCGCGTAACGTCTGGTCAGAATAGACGTAACGTGTCGAGAACGTGGCGTTCAGATCGTTGAAGAACGTACGAGTGGCCGATCCGCTGAGAGATGTTGTGAAGGTTTCGTTGTCGAGCCCGCCATTCTGGATGAAGCCGGCGGATGTACTCGGAGAAGCCGCTGTGACGCGCCATCCCTTGTCGCGCATTTGAAGCGTGTACGCGGTTGACCGATCGTAGCCTGCATTGGCCTCGAGGTTGAGCCAATCAAGCGGCGTGTAGCGGAGCGAGGTCCCTCCCACGAATCTCGTGCCGCGGTCGGTCCGTTTGTTGTACGCCGTCGAATAAAGCGGGTTGAAGTTCTGCGTGCCCTGGTCGAGGGGATTCTGCCGGACAACGACTCGCCCGAGGTTGTCCGTCGCCAGCATGTCAGAGATCCAGGGAGCGCGAGTCAGGTTGAACCAGGTTCCCGCTGTGCCCGAGGTTTCGTCGAAATTCGAACCGTGATCGATGGTCTGGCCGTAGTACGAATTCACGTTCGCGCTGATTCGATCGCCGAACCGCTGATCGACGTTTACGCGTGCTGAGTTTCGCGTGAATCCTGGAAGGAATTTGATCGCGCCTTCCTGCACGAAATTGGACAGACTGGCGTAGATGCCGGTGTTTCCGACCTTGCCCCTCATATCCAGATTGGTGTTTGCATACTTGGAGGGACTGACGACCTGACCGACCGGGTCTCGCATGTGCGGCCACTGGGTGGTCAGAAAGTATCCGGTGAGCGCGGCGTAATTTGGCGCCAGACCAATGCCGAAGTCGTGGAGAAATTTCTGGGGCGGCAGCGAAAAATCTTCGCCGGAGTTGTTGATGCGCTGAACTTCCTGGTCCCAGTCGATCAGGCGTCCGCACGGCGAGCCGCCGACTACTTCGGTGGTGCAGAAAAGCTGACCGGTTGGATCAGTCGCGAGAGCACTACGAGTCGCGAGCGGGAACGCGCGCTCGATGTCGCTCGAGCCGGCTTCTGTACGCAGCCCGAACCGAACGCCTTCCGGCGCGTTCTTTCCGCTCTTCGTCGTGATATTGATGACGCCGGCGCCCGCCCGGGCACCATAAAGAGAGGCTGCGGCGGCTCCTTTGACGACTTCCACATCTTCAATGTCGTTCGGGTTGATGTCGGGCAACCCGCCAGAAAGCGGTACACCGTCCAGTAGATAAAGCGGCTGCTGGGTGCGGCCCGTTGCGTTGAGCGATACTGGTCCGCGAAGGACTATCGACGGCGCTGCACCCGGTCGTCCACTCGCGTTTACAATCAGAGCCCCGGGAATCTTGCCCTGAAGTTGTGTAAGCGGGTTTGATCCGGAGACGGGCATGTCCGATGTATCGACGCGGGTCACCGTGAACGGAAGCTTTATCTGCTCCGTGGCTCTGGTCACACCCGTGACGACCACCGCGCTGAGCTCAGTCAGATCCCGTTTCAGGCTGAAATCCAAGGTTTGGGCGCCTGCGGCAAGACTGATTGGAGTCGAGCCTGGCTGATACCCAATCGCGCGAGCCCTCACGACGACCGGCTGCCCACGAACTCGCGCGGCAGGAACGGTGATCGTGAATGCGCCCGATTGGTTGGTCGCAACCGAGATATTCAGCTCGGGAAGGAACACATTGGCGCCGGCGAGCGGCTGGCCCTGGTCGGAGAGCACGCGTCCGGTAAGGACTGCAGCCTGACCCTGCGCCACCGCGGGCGCGACGACAGTCAGCACGAAGAGCGCCCCAACAAAAAGCGTAGTAGAACGTAATAGTTTCGTCATGCCTACCTCAGAAGGATTTTCGAGAACCACGTAAAGAGAGCGAGGTATTGGAATCATCGTTCTCGGTGCGACACGGGATGGCGAACGGGTGCGATCTCCTCCTTTCCGGGAAAGGGTGCGCGCAAAGTGGGAACAGGGGCTTCGGTTTCAGAAATACAAGGACACAAAAACGAAAAAGGAGAGGCTGTCTAGGACGGACGGGTATCCGAGTCTAGCAATCTCCAGAATCAACGATCATGAGCGCCGCACGGGCGCTATTTTTTTTG
>JBGQIT010000345.1:0-3437 GCA_041498575.1 Gemmatimonadaceae bacterium | reverse complement strand
GGAATTACTTCCTCGGCGGTGGTGTCGCCTTCGGCGATGTGCCAGAGCGCGTCGGCGTCGAACGTGTGCAGCGCGTTCGTCCGCAGTGCGTGCGCCCGGATCTCGTCGGCTGTCTTGCCGACCGTGATCATACCGCGTATCTCCGGTGTGATCTCGAGAAACTCGATGATCGGAAGGCGTCCCGTGTAGCCAGTGAACCCGCACTCGGCGCACCCGGTCGCCTTCACGTGCCTCGCCGTTCCGTAGACGCGCTGCTGCGCGGCGCGAACCATCGGGTGCAACTCCTCGATCGGTGCCTCGAACCGGCAGTGGGGACAGACTCTGCGGACGAGACGCTGGGCGGTGACGCCGATGAGACCGGCCGCGACCCTGAATGGCTCGACGCCGATGTTGGATAGACGCGGGATCGCGCCGATTGCGTCGTTCGTATGCAGCGTGGAGAGCACCAGGTGTCCGGTCATCGCGGCCTGGAACGCAATGTTCGCCGTCTCCTGGTCGCGGATTTCTCCGACCAGCAGTACGTCCGGGTCCTGGCGCAGCACCGAGCGCAGCACGCCGGCGAAGGTGAGGCCCTGTTTCTCGTTCACCTGCACCTGGTTGACGCCGCTCAGACGGTACTCGACCGGGTCTTCGACGGTGACGATGTTCACGGATTCACCGCGGCGCGTGTTGAGCGCGGCGTAGAGAGTCGTCGTTTTTCCGGAGCCGGTCGGCCCGGTAACGAGCAGAATTCCCTGTTCTCGCATGAGAAGGGCCTGGAATCTCTCGAGCAGCGATGGCATGAAGCCGAGCGTTGCCATAGAGACCTGTACCGACTTTTCGTTGAGGAGACGCATCACGACCTTTTCGCCGACGCGCGTCGGAAGCACGGAAACGCGGAGAGCTACTTCCTCTCCGCCCACGCGCACTTTCGCGCGACCGTCCTGCGGGCGAAAACGCTCAGCGACGTCGAGGTCGGACATGATCTTGATACGCGAGACCACCGGGCCGACGCCGATGAAGCGCGGGAGCACCATGATGTTTTTCAGCAAGCCGTCGATGCGAAACCGCACCAGCGTCGATGTCTCGTCGTGCTCAATGTGGATGTCTGAAGCGCGGAGCTTGATCGCGTTGGCGATGATCGCATCGACCAGCTTGATGACCGGAGCGTGGACGCGCGCCAACGCGGCTTCGTTCTGCTCCTCCTCCTTGATCTGCTCGACACCGACTGCCTGGTCGAGTTTCTCGATCAGGCCGTAGATCATGGCGTCGGGGCGGAGAGTCTCCGAGACCAGCTTGTCGAGCTGCCCCGGGGGGCAGAAAAGGGGTGTCACTTCGCGGCTGGTTGCCCAGCTCACACGTTGGATCGCTTCCTGGTCGAGCGGGTTCGCCATGGCGAGCCAGACCATGCGGCTGTCGACCTTTACGGGCATGACGTTGTGCTCCCGGCAAAGCTTCTCGGGCAGGATCTGCATCGCGTTCTTGTCGATTTGGGAAGGATTCAGGTCGACGTAGTCGATTCTGAAGGCCTCCTTGACGACTTCGGCGATCTCCTTGAACGACAGGACGTCACCGTCGATCAGGGCCTGGGCAACGTACGGCTTCTGCTGGAAGCGCCAGCGCTTGATCAGCTCGGGCGTGACACCTGGCATGGTGCCAACGAGCGCGACAAGCCACTCATCCTTGAAGCGGAATTTTCGCTCGTTGGCCTGTGGTTCAGCAGGTGTCGTCATGTCTTCCGGTGGGGCGCTCTTCCTGCTGCTCTATAGATGGCAGGCCGTCTAAATGACTGTTTCGACCCTCCGAAGATAACACCAGAAAGGCGACAGAAGCCGAAGCCGCCGCGAGCGACTTTGACATCCGAGAGAACCTGTCCGGAGGCGGCTTGCGGGAGTCAGCGGGATGCGCCCATTCGGAGGCGCCGGGGCCGGTTCGCCGACCCGAAAATGGCTGGTGCGACGGTCAAGTCAGTCGTAAGGTGGCCTCGGTTCGGTATTTGCAAAACGGCCGTGTCTACCAGGATCAGGGTGGTCGCAGATCGCCGTGCTCCTGAAATCCCCACTACGTCCCAGGCGGGGCGGTTTCCGGCACGACATGGCAATTCCATCGATTCAGGCGGCAACTCATGCCCCTCCGGCAGGGCCTGCTCCGATTCTCGGAGTGGCGGCCCGCACTCGCAACAAGATTCTGAACCTTCTTTCCCCGAAAGAGCTGGAAGCGGTGCTCGATCGGAGCGAGATGGTGACAATCGAATCCCAGGAGGTCGTTTTTCTCCGTAGGGAGCCGATGCCCTACGCCTACTTCCCCGACAACTGCGTGATCTCACTCGTCACGGAAATGGAAGACGGCGACGCGGTCGAGGCGATGACTATCGGGAACGATGGATTTGCGCCGTTGGCGGTTTTTCACGAAGTCCCATCGTCGTGGCTCAAGTCGATCGGCCAAATCTCGGGTGAGGCGCGGCGCATCCCGGCGACTGATCTGGTCGCGCTGACACGGAAGTACGAAGGTCTCCACCGGCTGCTGCATCGCTACAGCCAATTCGTGTTCGAGACCGTATCGCAGTCGGCAGCGTGCAACAGACTCCACGTCATCGAGCAACGGGCCGCGCGGTGGCTCTTGATGTCGGAGGACCGGGTCGGGCGCAACAAGTTCGATCTTACCCAGGAATTCCTGGCCGAGATGCTGGGAGTGAGACGGCCGGGTGTGACGGTGGCGATGGGAGTTCTGGAGAGGGCGGGCCTAATTGCGCATGGCCGCGGCAACATCACGGTCGTCGACCGCACGGGCCTCGAGAAAGTGGCGTGCGAGTGCTACCAGTCTATCAAGGCAAGGCAGATGGAGTTATTTGGCTCGGCCTAAACCGTTCGCTCAACTTCGGCCGCTAACTCCAATCGACGCCGCGCCCTCTACCAGGGGCATCACCGTTTCGGAGAATCGCTCCATCTCCTCCAGCTGCGGACTGAACTGAAGCAGCAGCAGATCCACCCCCACTGATTCGAGATCCCTGATACGCTCGGCGACTCGCTCGGGCGTTCCGACGAGACCCGCGCGCAGTCCGCGATTGGAGACCGAGTAGTCCTCCAGGCTCACCTGCTGCTCGAGTGCCGTGTGCGAGATCCAGTCCTGATAGTTCTGATAACCAGGCGTCCCTGGCTTCACGTTAGTTATTCGGGCGAGCTCCTGTTGGGCCTCTTCGTCAGTATCGCGAACGACCGCGTAGGCGGCGACGCCGTATTGCATCGGGCCTAACCCCATCTTTTCACGACGGGCACGCATATCGGCGATCTTGGGGGCGACCCTGTCGGCCGGATCGCCGTGCATCACGTACGCATCGCACGCGCGCGATATCAGCTCCTTGGCGGCCGGGCTCTCACCGCCGGCGTAAATCGTGGGCCTCGGTCGACGGAACGGCTTTGGCTCGAGGATCGTCTCCTCGACCTTGTAGTGGCTGCCGG
>JBGQIT010000344.1:0-3452 GCA_041498575.1 Gemmatimonadaceae bacterium | reverse complement strand
CATGCGCTTTATCGACGTAATAACGACCGCGCTCGAGCAGATCCGGGTCAACAAGCTGCGCTCCTTTTTCACGCTGCTCGGCATCATCGTGTCCGTGGCGTTCCTCGTCGCCGTCGTGGCGATCATCTCCGGCATGAACGCGTACGTGAAGGAGAATCTCGCCAGTGCCCTCATCGGCGCGAATACTTTCCAGGTTAGAAGAACTCCAATCCGCATTGGACTCTTCGACGACGAAGAATGGAAAAAGCTCCAGCGGCGGCCGCGCATTACGGAAGCGGACGCGGACGCGGTGATTGCGGCCGTCCCCGAAGCCGTCGCGGTGAGCTTGCAATCCGGCTGGCCCACACCGATCGCCGACATCGTGTGGCGCAACAAGACGCAGGGCGACGTCGTGATACTCGGTGTGACGGCTCCGTACCAGGTCGTCCAGGACTATGTGTTCGCGAGCGGGCGCCCCATCAGCGACATCGACGTGCACGATCGCAGAGCCGTCGCGGTGATTGGCGCCGATGTGGCCGAGAAGCTGTTCGAGAACGTGGATCCCGTCGGCCAGGACATTCGGATCGTCGGCCAGCGTTATACCGTCATCGGGACGATCGCGAAGAAGGGCAGGGTGCTGGGACAGTCGTTCGACGGATTCGTGCTGCTGCCGCTTCCGAACTTCGAGATGATTTACGGGCGTCGAAAGACGAACACGGTGTCGGTCAAGATGCCGACCGCGTTGCTCGTCGCGAGCGGGATGCAACGCGCCGACGAAGCGATGCGCATCGCGCACCGCCTGCGCCCGGCAGACGAGCCGGACTACTCGGTCGAGACCGCCGACGCGCTGGTGGAGTTCTGGAAGAACCTGACAAAAATCCTATTCTCCGTTATACCGGCGATCGTGGCGATCGGAGTCGTCGTCGGCGGAATCGTGATCATGAACATCATGCTGATGTCCGTTACCGAGCGGACACGCGAGATCGGCGTCAGAAAGGCGCTCGGAGCGAAGCCGGGCGACATTCGGCGCCAGTTCCTGGTAGAGGCAATCGTGCTCGCCAGCATTGGCGGTCTTTGCGGCGTGGCGGCGGGCTGGGGGCTCGCCGGTTTAGTGAGTTTCGCGTCGCCCCTCCCCGCGCGCGTGAGCCTCTGGTCGGTGACTCTCGCGCTCGCCCTGGGTGCGGGTGTTGGAGTACTGTTCGGCGTTTACCCGGCATCGCGCGCAGCGCAGCTCGATCCGATTGACGCACTGCGCGCCGAATGATCATCACCGATCGGATCCAGAGCAACGTCCAGATCGCGCTGGACACACTGCGCGCGAACAAGCTGCGCTCGTCGCTCACCATACTCGGCGTCGTGATTGGCGTGTCGACCGTGATGACGATGGCGGCGATCGTCCAGGGAATTCAAGGCCAGATCGTCCGCACCATCGAGATCGCGGGGCCGACGACCTTTTATGTCGTGAAGGTCTTCTCACAGACTCCCGTGAATCCCGACCGCCTTCCGAAATGGATTCGCGTGCGACCCGATCTCGTCGAGGCCGAGGCCGAGCGCATCAGGCAGCTCCCTGAGATCTCTTACGCTGCGATGTGGGCGCAATCGAATGGGCGCCTCTCCTATGAGGCGCAGCGCACCCAGAACATCCTCGTCATGGGAGCTGACGACCGGTACCAGGAAATCCAGGGAGGTGAGCTGCTCGATGGACGGTGGTTCACTCCGGCGGAGCTGTCATCCGGAGCGAGTGTCGCCGTGCTCGACGAGGGCGCCGCGAAGAAGTTGTTCGGTCGCGAGTCGGTCCTCGACAAGCAGATCCACATCAGCGGCAGGCCGGCGCGCGTAATCGGCCTGTACGCGCAGCCCGGGAACATCTTCTCTCCGCCGGGACAGGACATCGGCGCCATCGTGCCGTACGCAATGCTCGACCACCAGTTCACGATCGACAAGACGAACGCGCTCTACATTCCGGTCAAGCCGAAGAAAGGTGTGAAGACGGCCGACGCGCAGGAGGCCGTGACGATCGCGCTGCGCGAGATGCGCAGGCTGCACCCCGCGGACAAGAACAATTTCGACCTCATTACGCAGGACCAGATTCTCGACACGTTCAACAAGATCACGGGCGTGTTCTTCCTCGTGATGATCGTGTTGTCGAGCGTCGGCCTGCTCGTCGGCGGCATCGGAGTGATGGCGATCATGATGGTGTCGGTGACTAGCAGAACGCGCGAGATCGGCATCAGGAAGGCACTCGGAGCGACGAGACGGGAGATACTGTTTCAGTTCCTCGTTGAGGCTGCGACGCTCACGGGGTTTGGTGGCATACTCGGCATTCTCATCGGATTGACTTTCGGGCGATTGGCCACGCTGGCGATGAACATCGACGCGAGCGTTCCGATCGGACTTACGGTGATCGCCGTAATGGTCTCAGTGACCATCGGCATCGTGTTCGGTATGCTTCCGGCGCAGCGAGCGGCGAAGCTGGATCCGATCGACGCTTTAAGGTACGAGTAGATTCTTCGCATGAAACAGGTCGACGTTCTCGCTATCGCCGCCCACCCCGACGACATCGAGCTCATTTGTGGCGGCACTCTTATCCGCGCCCACGCGCTCGGCAGGGCCACTGGAATCCTCGACCTCGCCGCCGGAGAGTTGGCCAGCCGCGGAACGCCGGAGCTGCGTGCGAAGGAGGCGGCGAAAGCTGCGAAAGTGATGGGCGTCGCCGTGCGCGAGAATCTTGGATTTCCTGATGGCGGAATCCAGAATACGCCCGAGACCCGCGCAAAGGTGGCCGTCGTAATCAGGCGTCTCCAGCCGAAGATCGTGATCACCCATTCGCTGCACGGACGACATCCGGACCATCCGATCGTCGCGCAGCTCGTCCGCGACGCCTGCTTCGTCGCCGGCCTGAAAAAGGTCGAGCCGAAAGTCGCGCCGCACCGCCCACTCAAGGTCCTTCACGCTCTCTCATTCCGCGAGGACAACCAGAAGCCGACCTTCGTCGTCGACATCACCGCGGCCTTCGAGAAGAAGCTCGAGGCGATCGCGTGCTACGAGTCACAGTTCGTTGAGACGGTTCAGGCAGGCGAGGTTTATCCGAACGGGGAACCGCTTCACGAATTGATTCGCCACCACGCCGCGCATTACGGGTCGCTCATTCGATGCCGCTACGGCGAGCCTTTCTACACCACGGAGACGATGCGGGTGGATGATGTGACGTCGCTCGAGGTCTCGACATTTTGACCCGGAAAGGACGCAAGCCAACTTCGGTCCCGGCTGCAAAGAAGTCCGAAGGCGAACTCACATACTCGTCCTATCTCGCCCTCGATGAGCTGCTCCAGCTGCAGCGCCCCCGCTCCAAGCCCGAGCACCCCGACGAGCTGCTCTTCATCATCGTCCACCAGGCGAGCGAGCTCTGGTTCAAACTGATTATTCACGAGCTCGACGGACTCATCGCGCTCATCGAAGGGCGCGATACGCTG
>JBGQIT010000343.1:0-3472 GCA_041498575.1 Gemmatimonadaceae bacterium | reverse complement strand
TCCAGTGCGTCGTTGAGCTGCAAGAGTACTTCGGGTTCGGCGTCGACGCTCATCGCCACCTCGTCCAGCGTGATCCGCTCCCGCAACCCACCACGTTTCAGCGTGCTGCGTTCTCTCGCGCGGTCGACCAGGACGTGACGCATCACCAGTGATGCCAGCGCGAGGAAGTGGGCGCGGTCGTGCCACTCTGCCGGCGACTGGTCGACGAGCTTCAGGTAAGCCTCGTTTACGAGCGCCGTTGTCGACAGCGTTCCATTCGCGTCGCGCGCCATGAGCCGACGATGCGCGATTGCACGCAGCTCGCGATACGCGAGCTCGACAGCCTGGTCGAGCGACTCCGTCACGCTGCTCCGCGATTCGTTGACGACGCGATGTCGTGTTTTGGCACGACTTCCCGTTATACCGGATGAGAAGGCACGTCCCCCCACCGGCGGCTCCAACATACGGCGCCGTCGGTTCGGGGGACAAGTTGTTCGTGCGCCTCTCCAGCGCGGTTCGCCCATGTCGCCGGGCCGCGGTCACACCACTTCTTTCATCCGATTAGGGAGGCTCACATGTCGTTGTTCCGCGGTAGTCACATTGGCGCTCTGGTGCTCGCTATGTCTTTCATGGCATGCACTGACAGCAGGAATTCGGTGGGGCCGAAGTCGCAGAATTTGTCGCCTGGGGAGCCCTCCATGACGATGGGGTCGGGCTCGGCATCGACGTTGCTCGGTCGCGCGACGTTCAGCGATCCGCACGACCAGAATTTCAATGTCAAACGGAAGGGGGACGACTGGCAGGTCGAGATCAAGGCGAAGCCAGCGTTCGACATCGCCGTTCAGACCATCACCTTTCAGCCCAACGGGCAGAGCGGCTGGCACAGCCATCCCGGTCCGGTTTTCATTCAGGTCGTCTCGGGAACGATGACCTTCTATGAGTCCGATGACCCAACCTGCTCTCCAATCGTTCGGACGGCGGGTCAGGGGTATCTCGACCTTGGTGAGCACGCCCACATCGCGCGCAACGAGACTCAACTGCCGGCGCAGAACGTGGTCACCTACTTCGCACCTCCGGGCGCGGCTCTGAAGATCGACCAGCCGAATCCCGGGAATTGCCCCTTCTAAAATCTCTCTAACGGCCGCCCGTCGCCGGCGACGACGGCGCGGCTGTTGCGCGGCGGGTGCCGGGATAGTCGCGCTCGCCTTCGGGCTCTGTTGGGCGGCGAGCTATGCGCTCAATGCACTTTCGCGCCCTCGAATAATCTGAGTCGAGAGACCTCGGAATTGCGCCGGTCCCGCCGGCGCCTTTTATTTTGCTCGCAATGAGCGCGGCGAACACTCCTCCGGCCGAGCAACCCCACCTGATCCGCCGCTTCGGCCTCCTGAGCGCGACGGCGCTCAACATGACCAACATGATCGGCGTGGGGCCGTTCATCACCATCCCGCTGCTCATGTCGGCGCTGGGCGGCCCGCAGGCGATGCTGGGGTGGATCGTGGCGCTCGTCATCGTCATCTGCGACGGGATGGTGTGGAGCGAATTGGGCGCGGCGATGCCCGGGTCTGGCGGATCGTTCAACTATCTGCGCGAAGCGTTTGGTCGCGAGCGGTTCGGGCGGTTGATGGCGTTCCTGTTCGTCTGGCAATTCGTGCTCAGTGGTCCGCTCGAGATCGCCTCCGGTTACATCGGCTTTGCCCAGTACGCGAGCTACATCTGGACGGGACTGACGCGCCCCGGCGTGATCGCGCTCGTCACGGTAGTGGGCCTGGTCAACATCGCGCTGCTTTACCGCCGCATCAATTCGATCGCCAAAATCACGATCTCGCTCTGGATCGGGACGCTGGTCACGGTGCTCGCTGTGATCGTCACGGGCGCGACGCACTTCAATCCCCGCATCGCCTTCGATTTTCCGCCAGGCGCGTTCAACTTCTCGATCGGCTTTTTCCTCGGCCTGGGCGCGGCGTCTCGCATCGGGATCTACGATTACCTGGGCTATTACGACGTCTGCTACATCGGCGACGAGGTCCGCGACCCGGGACGCGTCATCCCAAGGTCGATCCTGATCAGCACCGCAGCGGTCGCCGTCATCTACCTCGGCATCAACTTGTCGATCATCGGCGTCGTCCCGTGGCGGGAGTTCGTGCCGGCCGACGCGCACCCGGAGTCGAGCTTCATCGTCTCGACCTTCATGGAGAAGATATACGGCACAGGCGTGGCGACGATCTTCACCCTGCTGGTGCTGTGGACTGCATTCGGGTCGGTGTTCGCGCTGCTGCTGGGTTACTCGCGTATTCCCTACGCCGCAGCGGAAAGCGGTTACTTCTTCCGCGTGTTCGGGCGGCTGCACCCTACCAAGGACTTCCCGTACGTCTCGCTGCTCGTGCTCGGGGCGATCTCGATCGTGGCGGGTTTCTTCTCGCTGGGGACAGTCATCGATGCACTTATTGTTACTCGTATCCTGGTGCAGTTCATGGGACAGGCTTTCGGCTTGATATTGCTACGCCGGCAGCGACCAGATATGCCGCGTCCCTACCGTATGTGGCTCTACCCGCTCCCGGCACTGATAGCGCTCGCGGGGTGGATCTTCGTCTTTGCCACCACGCAAGTCGCGGTGATTCTGTTCGGCGTCGGCGTGCTGGCACTGGGTTGCCTCGCGTTTCTGCTCTGGTCGTGGAACACCAAGCGCTGGCCGTTCGGCTTACAGGCGGCAACGTCGTGAAGCGCAAGCGCACGGTCGCGGAGCGGCGGTTCGAGGAGCGAGCCCACGAGCTGGCTGAGCTCGGACTGGCGGAGCGCTTCGCCAGGATCTACTCGACCAATCTCTGGTCCGACCCCGAGTCCCGATCCGGGGTGGGATCCACGCTCGACTCCACTCGGACAGTGCGTGCCGAGCTGCCGAAGGCGCTTCGCCAGCTCGAAGCCCGCGTGCTGCTCGACGTCCCGTGCGGGGACTTCACATGGATGGAGCAGGTTGATCTGAGCGGCATCGAGTACATCGGCGGCGACATAGTTCCGTTGATCATCGAACAGAACCAGCGGCTGCACTCACGCGAGTCGCGACGCTTCATGCAGCTCGATCTCACTCGGGATGTCCTTCCCGACGCCGACGTGCTCCTCTGTCGCGACTGTCTCGTGCACCTGTCATATGCGAACATTCGGGTCGTGTTGGCGAATATCGCGCGTTCGAACATTCACTTCGTGCTCATGACGTCGTTTCCCGGGCGACGCGACAACTACGATGTGGCGGATGGAGATTGGCGTGCCCTCGATCTCCAGGCGCCGCCGTTTTCGTTTCCGGAACCGCGCCTGGCAATCGTCGAGAACTGCGAAGAGGAGGACGGATCGTACGCTGACAAATCGCTTCTCGCCTGGCGTGTCGAAGATCTTCGTGAACTAGACGGTTAGGAGTTTTCTCAGGCTCAGTACGATGCGGGTTTTCCCGGTACCTGGCACCTATCACCTTGTACCTGTCACCTTGTACCTGTCACCTTGT